>JALZOQ010000144.1 GCA_030913835.1 Actinomycetota bacterium
TGCCGAGGGCGAGCTCGCGAACATCAACCCGAAGTACACGTTCGACCTGTTCGTGATCGGCTCGTCGAACCGCTTCGCGCACGCGGCGGCGCTCGCCGTCGCCGAGGCGCCGGCGCAGGCGTACAACCCGCTCTTCATCTACGGCGGGACCGGGCTCGGGAAGACGCACCTGCTGCAGGCGATCGCGAACTACGTGGACGAGCATTCCGCGGACCTGACCGTCCGCTATGTGACGAGCGAGACGTTCATGAACGACTTCATCAACTCGCTGCGCGACAAGCGGATCGAGGGCTTCAAGCAGCGCTACCGTACCTATGACCTGCTGCTGATCGACGACATTCAGTTCTTCGAGTCGAAGGAGCGGATCCAGGAAGAGTTCTTCCACACCTTCAACTCGCTCTACGAGGCCGGCTCGCAGATCGTGATCTCGTCGGACCGGCCGCCGAAGGAGATCCCCACGCTCGAAGACCGGCTCCGCTCCCGCTTCGAATGGGGCCTGATCACCGACGTGCAGCCGCCGGACCTCGAGACGCGCATCGCGATCCTGCGCAAGAGAGTGAAGACCGACTCGATTCACATCGCCGATCCCCAGGTGCTGACCTTCATCGCCGGGCGGATCTCGACCAACATCCGCGAGCTCGAAGGGGCGCTCACCCGCGTCGTTGCGTTCTCGTCGCTGACCGGCCGCGCGATGACGGTCGAGCTCGCCCAGGACGTGCTCAAGGACGTCTTCCCGCAAGGCGAGATCCCCGCGGTGACGATCCAGCGCATCCAGGATCTCGTCATCGAGCGCTTCGGCCTTTCACACGAGGAGCTCGTCGGCGACAGGCGCTCGCAGAACATCGTCTATCCCCGGCAGGTCGCGATGTACCTCTCGCGTGAGCTCACCGACTCTTCGCTACCCAAGATCGGCAAGGAGTTCGGGGGGCGCGACCACACGACCGTGATCCACGCAACGTCGAAGATCGCGCGCCTGATCCGCGAAGATCGCTCTGTGTACAACCTGGTGCAAGAACTCACCGCACGCGTCAAGCAGGTCCGTTGATTCTGTGGAGTGGCTCCTCGCACCCGATCTGCCTGTTGAGAACCCGGACTTGTGCACCGCGGCCGTCCACCGCGAAAATGGCTCGGTGAGCGGCGGCGGGGCTGTCTTCCCCGACGTCCACACTCCTTACTGTTACTACGAACTTTTTTAAAGAAGGAAGATCATGGAAACAGAAGTGGTGGTGGGATCGGGGATGCAGATCAGTTGCTCGCGGGACGAGCTCGTTCAGAAGCTCGGCGTCGTCGCGCGGGCTGTGTCGACGAGGACCGCGGTGCAGATCCTCGCCGGCGTGCTGCTCCGCGCTGAGGGAGGCCAGCTGCACCTGGCCGCGACCGACATGGAGCTTTCACTGCGCTCGTCGATGGACGCGCAGGTTGAGGGAGAGGGCTCCGTAGTCGTCCCCGGGCGCCTGCTCGTCGACCTGGCCCGCCTGCTGCCGGAGAGCGACGTCACGATCGAGCATCGCGTCGAGGAGGGAATTGTTCGCATCGCGTGCGGCTCGTACGAGTCGCGCCTCAACACCTACAACGCGGAGGACTTTCCGCGACTCCCCGAGCTCGACGCTCTCACCACTTTCTCGGTCGAGCGGGAGGCGCTGCTCGACACGGTTGCCCGCGTCCAGCGCTCCGCGTCGCGGGATGAGTCCCGTCCCGTTCTGACCGGCATCCTCGCTCGCTTCGAGCCGGGGAAGCTCGTGATGGCCGCGACAGACTCCTACCGGCTCTCGGTCAAGGAGACGCCGCTCGAGGGCGACGTGCCCGAGCTGGAGGCGATCATCCCGGCGCGTGCGCTCCAGGAGCTTGCTCGCATCGCGGTCGCCGGCGAGGAGGTCGAGCTGGGCGTCCACGAGAACCAGGTCATCTTCAGCGTGCCCGGTGAAGGCGTCTACCTGACGACACGCCGCATCGACGGCCAATTCCCGAACTACAAGCAGCTGCTTCCTGAGACCTTCGAGCACGACGTGACGATCCCCCGAGCCGAGCTGCTCGACGTCGTCCGCCGGACGTCGGTGATGGTGCAGCGCAACTCCCCGCTGCGGCTGCGCTTCGCGGAGGGCGAGCTGACGGTGACAGCGCGGACGCAGGACGTCGGCGAGGCGACCGAGTCGATGCCGGTGCAGTTCGCCGGCGAGCCGCTCGAGATCGGCTTCAACGCGGAGTTCCTCAAGGACGGAGTCGAGTCGATCACCTCGGACGACCTGAAGCTCCACCTGATCAGCCCGCTGCGGCCGGCCGTGATCGAAGGCGACGGGGACGACTTCAGGTACCTGATCATGCCCATACGCCTTGCTGGTTGATTTGAGCGGGTCGACCGGTCATTTCAGACGGACACGCGGGCAAAGCCCGCACGTCCTGAGACGGCGTCGACAAGCGCCGCCTTGGCTTGGCGGGCTAACGGCGATCTGATCGTCGGCTCGGTCTCGCTCCGGAACTTCCGCTCCTACGAGAAGCTGGACCTCGGCCTCGAGCCGGGGCTCGTGCTCGTGGTCGGGAGGAACGGAGCCGGGAAGACGAATCTGCTCGAGTCGCTGCACGTCGGCACGCAGGGCTTCTCGCCGCGCACGCGCTCGGACGCGCAGCTGATCCGCTTCGGCGAGGATGCCGGCCGTGTCGCGCTTCGCGGCGGCCGCGGCGGCGTCTCCGTCGAGCTCGAGGTGACGCTGCAGACGAACGAGGGGAAGCGCGCGCGGCTGAACGGTGCGCCGGTTCGCGCCGCCGAGCAGCTCCGCTCCGAGGTCTCGACGCTTGTCTTCACGCCTGACCGGCTGGTCGTCGTCAAGGGCGGGCCCGTGGCGAGGCGCGCGTACTTCGACCGTGCCCTGGGACGCCTCGCACCGGCCCGAGCGAGCTTGTCTGCGGAGTACGGCGCCGCGGTCGCACAGCGGAACGCCGCGCTGCGGCGGATCGCAGGCGGGTACTCGTCTCGGGACGCACTCGAGCCTTGGACCGAGCAGG
>JALZOQ010000145.1 GCA_030913835.1 Actinomycetota bacterium
CTCACATCCGACTCAACAGCCGAATGATTCAAGCGCGAACCCTCCTGTTGAACGGGGACGCGCAGGGCGCCATCGCAGTGATGCCCGAGGACCATGCTCCACCTATCACTCGAGGGCTTGCCGGGCACTACACTGCCCTTCGCGCCATGGCGCTGTTGATTGGTGGCCGCCGCGACGATGCCGTCACGGAGGCGTTACGTGCAAGACGCCTCACCAGAAGCCTTGAGGCCCGAGCTCTTGCGGCGTGGACGTTGACATGTGCACGGCTGCGCGCCGGCCAAGACGTGAGTCGTGGTCTCGCCGCCGCGTTTCGACTCACGTTCGTGGAGGGAGACCGTAATAGCCTCGTAATGACCTATCGGATCGCGCCGGAACTGCTCGACCGACTGTACGCCGATCGTCGTTTCCGGACCCCGCTCGTTGAACTGCTTCAACACGTAGGGGATCACGATCTAGGTCGGGCGCGTGGGATTGAACTGCCGAAGCCGCGAAGTAGCTACCAAAGTCGCGGCCCCGCGCTGTCCGTGCGAGAAGAAGAAGTAGCGGGTTTGCTCATGAAGGGAATGACCAACCACGAGATCGGCCGAGCACTATTCATCAGCGACGTGACCGTGAAGGTGCACTTACGCCACATCTACGCCAAAGTCAACGCTCGATCGCGAACGCAGGCCGCCCTGAAGCTCCGAGACCGAGAGGATTTTCGTTCGCAGCCCCAAGATCTTCGGAGTGATGGGCAGAGAGGAAACTGAATCCCCGCACCTGGCCTGAACGATACTCATCGCTCGATCCCGCAAGGATTGCCTCGAACGCGGCGACGACAGACGTGTCGAACTGACTCTCAACGGCCTGAGCGAGCCGCATGCGCGCGACGCGACTCGGCATCGCATCTCGGTACGGCCGGTCAGACGTCATTGCGTTATACGCATCTGCGACGGCGATGATTCGCGCAAGGACCGGAATTTCGGGGCCACTCAGTCTGTCGGGATAACCTTGGCCGTCAACACGCTCATGATGGTGCCTGACCACGTGGGCGATCTCGGAGTAGTCAGCTACATTCGCGAGGATCCTTTCCCCGATCACCGTATGCTGCTCCATTTGCCTGCGCTCCTCGAGCGAAAGGGGGCCGGGCTTCTCCAGAAGACCCACTGGTAGGCCGATCTTTCCGATGTCGTGGACGAGGCCACACAGGTGTACTAGTTCCTGCTGCCCGACGCTCAAACCCATGCGGGCTGCAATGTCTCGCGAGTACACGGCGACAGCCGCAGAATGACCCGCGGTGTACCTGTCGCGTGCATCGAGCGTGCTCACCAGGGCCGTCGCGAACGAAAGATTGGCTTTCTCAAGTCGCTCATTGACCGTGGCGAGTTCTTCAGATGCTTCGCGCTGGTGCCGGTATAGGAGGAACAATCTTTGCGCGGCATACGCGGGCAGGACGAACAAGACTGCGCTCCAGGGGGAAACCGCCCGATAGGAATAGGCAAGAACAGCGAGTACCGGCGTGTAGAGCGGGATTGAGGCCATGAGCAGAGGCCCGACGGCCCGCGTGGCGTCCGCGAGAGAACCTTTCCCTCGAATGACAATGGTGATGGACGTCAGGGCGAGATCAGCGATCGTCTCGACCGCCGAGGCTAGCGCTACGGCAGCCAGCAATACCCCGAAAGCGTCGGTCGTGGGCGCCCCAAGCGACAGCGCCGCGAGACCTGCAGCCGCAGCGACAAGAGACCGATTTGCCGTCCAAACCAGCCACCGTAGAAACGCATGAGGATCATCGCGGCGAACGAGATCGACGAGAACGCCGGCCGCCCCCACAGCGACTGCCGTAAGCGGCCCATACACGACCGCGGCGAAGAGGAAGGGCAGGGAGGCCACCGATGCATAGAGGGTGGGGGTCAGCCGCACCGTTTGTCGCTCGACCGCAAGGGCGACGCCGACCAACGCGAGTGTCGGGATCCACGGACCAAACCGGAGGCCGGCTGCCAGCATCGCGCTTACGACCGCTAGAGCGGTGCACGTGAGGGTCCAGGCGTACAGGTACATCGGCCAAAGCTCGCGAACCTGCCGAAACCTCTGCGTCAGGACCGTGCGTAGCAGCCGATTCTTATCGGTTTCCCTTGAAATCTCCCCCAGAAGGGGTATGCTCGGCGAGCCGTCAGTTCCCAATCGAGGAGTCCTTCATGCGTAAGAGCATGATCCGAGTCGTCTCGCGCGCCGCACTCGCGCAGTCGACGAAGGCCTGGTAACGAAGTCCGCGTAGCTTCTGTTATCCACAGACCCGTGCCATCCCTCTGTTGAGGGATATCCACAGTTTGTGGAAAACGAGCGCAGGGCTCGCTAGCGGAAGTCCTCGCTAGTGAATGATCCCGCGCCGTAGGCCGACGGCCACGGCGTGGGCACGCGAGCGCGCCTGCAGCTTCGCCAGCAAGTGGCGGACGTGCGACTTCACGGTTTCCTCTGAGAGGAAGAGGCGAACCCCGATCTCGCGGTTGACGAGGCCGTCCGAGATCAGCTGAAGCACTTCGACCTCGCGGTTCGTCGGCTCCTGCTCGAGCTGCTGGAGGGGCCCATTGAAGGGGATGACCTCGGCGGAGCCGCCGTTGGTCGACCTCCGGGCCGCCACCTCGTCGAAACGACGGGTGTGATCGGCGTACCGGTTCAGGATGGCCTTGCGCTCTGCAGCGTCCACGGTGGCTACATCGGCGCTTGTTATGAGCGCCTTTAGGTCCGAGGCCTAACCCGATCTAGGGATCGGGCACGGGCTGGGAGCGGCCCGAGCTGTCCACAGGCGTTGCGCGCCCGTCTGCGGCCTCGGGCGAGCGCTTCGGGTCTGCCCGCACGCGTGCGAGCGTTTCCTCGTCGACATTGAGCGGATGGTGACAAGCGGCGAGGTGTCCGTTCCCGTAATCGGTCAGCGGCGGCTGCACCTGCGAGCAGATCTCGGTCGCGTAGCGGCAGCGGGGATGGAAGGGGCAGCCGGAGGGCGGGTCGATCGGGCTCGGAACGTCGCCCTCGAGCACGATCCGCTCGCGCCGCTGCGCGAGATCGGGGTCTGGAATCGGCACCGCCGAGAGCAGCGCCTCGGTGTAGGGCATGATCGGGCGCGTGTAGAGCTCCTCCGCCGGCGACAGCTCGACGATCTGGCCGAGGTACATGACCGCGATCCGGTCGCTGACGTGCCGCACCACGCCCAGGTCGTGCGCGATGAAGATGTAGGTCAGGCCGAAGTCGTTCTGCAGATCCTCGAGCAGGTTGATCATCTGCGACTGGATCGAGACGTCGAGCGCCGAGACCGGCTCGTCGGCAACGATCAGCTTCGGGCGTAGCGCGAGCGCGCGCGCGACGCCGATGCGCTGGCGCTGGCCGCCGGAGAACTCGTGCGGGAAGCGGTTGTAGTGCTCCGGCGAAAGCCCCACCGTCTGGAGCAGCTCCTCGACGCGGCGCTTACGCTCGGCCTTGTCGCCGACTTTGTGGATCTTCATCGGGTCGCCGATGATCGAGCCGACGCGCTTGCGCGGGTTCAGGCTCGCGTACGGATCCTGGAAGACCATCTGCAGCTCGCGCCGCAGCGGCCGCAGCGAACGGGCGCCGCGGTGGCCGATCGAGTTGCCGTCGAAGATGACGTCGCCGGACGTCGGCTCGAGCAGGCGCACGATGCAGCGGCCAAGCGTCGACTTGCCGCAGCCCGACTCGCCCACGAGGCCGAGCGTCTCGCCCTGGTGGACCTCGAACGTGACGTCGTCCACCGCGTGCACGCGCGCGACCTCGCGCTGGAGCACTCCCGCCCTGATCGGGAAGTACTTCTTGAGGTTCTTGACCTCCAGCAGCGGCTGGTTGCCGTTCGTGCTCATGCGGCGGCCGGCCGCTCGCCTTCGATCGTCTCGGTGCGCAGCGCTCGCTTCTGCTCGACGGTCAGCCAGCAGCGGTCGAGATGGCCAGGCTCCTCGACGCGGTTCTCGAGCCCCGGCTCCTCGAAGCACTTCTCGAACGCGTGCGGGCAGCGCGGCCGGAACTTGCAGCCGCGCGGGAGGTTGATCAGCGAGGGCGGCGCGCCGCTGATCGAGTGCAGCCGCTCGGGCTTGGGGCGGTCGAGCCGCGGGATCGAGCCCAGCAGCCCCCACGTGTAGGGGTGCTGCGGGTCGTAGAAGAGCGGCCTCGTCGCGGCCCGCTCGACGACGCGGCCGGCGTACATGACCACGATCTCGTCGGCGATCTCGGCGACGACGCCCAGGTCGTGCGTGATCAGGATGACCGCGGAGTTGAACTCGTCCTTGAGCTTGTCGATCAGCTCGATGATCTGCGCCTGGATCGTCACGTCGAGCGCGGTCGTCGGCTCGTCGGCGATCAGCACGTCGGGGTTGCACGCGAGCGCCATCGCGATCATCGCGCGCTGGCGCATCCCGCCCGAGAACTGGTGCGGGTACTCGTCGACGCGCCGCTCGGGATTCGGGATCCCGACCTGGCGCAGTAGATCGACGGTGCGCCGCTTCGCCTGGCTCTTGTTGAGCGGCTCGTGCGCCCGGATCATCTCGACGATCTGCTCTCCGATCTTGTAGACCGGATTGAGCGAGGTCAT
This sequence comes from Actinomycetota bacterium, assembly GCA_030913835.1. GTDB lineage: Bacteria > Actinomycetota > Thermoleophilia > Gaiellales > Gaiellaceae > UBA5186. The sequence continues at coordinate 4,571 of JALZOQ010000145.1, forward strand.
CGGGTCCTGGAAGATCATCGCGAGCTCGGCCCCGCGGTACTGGCGCAGCTCCTCCTCGCTGAGCTGCAGGATGTCGCGGCCCTTGTAGAGGACCTCGCCCTCGAAGCTCGTGTTCACGTCGCGCGTCAGGCCGAGCATGGTCATCGCCGTGACGCTCTTGCCGGAGCCCGACTCGCCGACGATCCCCAGTACGCGGCCGCGGTCGAGCTCGAAGTCGATCCCGTCGACGGCACGCACGAGGC
>JALZOQ010000156.1 GCA_030913835.1 Actinomycetota bacterium
TCGGTTTCGCGCTCGCGCACGTCGGTTCGCAGGGTCGACGTGGCGCGGCAGTCCATCTCGTCACCGGGGGAGTGTTCGGCGGCGTCTTCGTCGGCACCGGCAGCCTGCTCGCGGCGATCGCGGCGCACGGGTCGTACAACCTGCTCGTGCTGCTCGCGGTCGAGTCCGGCGCAACCGTGGCTCCGCGCCCCGCCATCGCGACCGCCGCCGGACGCGATCCGCCGCCGCTCGCCGCTTTGCGCGGTGTCAGTAAGCGTTTCGGCGCGACCGAGGCGCTGCGCGACGTAGATCTCGAGCTGCGCGAAGGGGAGGTCGTGGCGCTCCTGGGAGCCAACGGCGCAGGAAAGACCACCGCGATCAGCATCCTGCTCGGGCTGCGCCGGCCTGATTCCGGCAGCGCGCGCCTCTGCGGCCTCGACCCGCGCCTGCCCGCAGCCCGCCGCGGGATCGGCGTCACGCCGCAGGAGCTCGGCTTCCCACCGACGCTCAGGGTGGACGAGATCGTCGCCTTCGTGCGAGCGCACTACGCGCAGCCGCGCACGGCGGAGGAGGTGATCGACCGTTTCGGGCTCGCGGACGTGCGCAGGCGGCAATCCGGAGGCCTATCCGGTGGACAGCGGCGGCGCCTGTCGGTCGCGCTCGCGTTTGTCGGGAACCCGGCGGTCGTCGTCCTCGACGAGCCGACGACGGGCCTAGACGTCGAGAGCCGGCGCGCCGTGTGGGACGTGATCGGGGAGTTCGCGCGCGCGGGCGGGACGGTGCTCCTCACGACCCACAATCTCGACGAAGCCGACGCGCTCGCCCGGCGCGTGGTGGTGATGAGCGAGGGCAGCGTGATTGCCGACGCCTCGCTCGGCGAGATCAAGGCTCACGTCGGACTGCGGCGCATCCTGCTCCGGCCTCAGACGCTTCCGGCTCTCGGCGGCGTGATTCGCTCGACCGACGAGGAGGGCCGGCTCGTCCTCTACGTCGACGACGCGGGCCCCGTCGTGCAGGAGCTCGTGCACGTCGGCGCGAATCTCGATCAGCTCGAGGTGCTGCCCGTCTCTTTGGAGGAGGCGTTCATCGCCCTGACCGCAGCCGAACCGTGAAGCTGGCTTGGCTGCACGCGCGAACGGCCACGGTGGAGCTGCTCCGCTACCGGAGCTTCAGCGTGCCGACCCTGCTCTTCCCAACGGTGGCGTTCCTCGTCTTCGGCCGGCAAGCCCACGCGCCCGCGAACGTCTTAATGGCGTACTACGCGGCGTTCGCGGTGCTGGGCGTGGCGTTCTACCAGTTCGGTGTCGGGATCGCTGCCGAGCGGGTCCTCCCGTGGTCGGCGCTCGTCCGCGTCCTGCCCGTCTCGGCGGCGGTGCGCTTCGCCGCACGGATCATGTCCGCGCTTGCGTTCGCGCTCGCCTCGGCGAGCCTCCTAGTCCTCGTCGCCCTGGCCACCACGTCCGTGGGTCTGGAGGCGAGTGGATGGGTCCGGTTCGGCCTGATCATCGCGCTCGGCAGCGTTCCGTTCGCGCTCTTTGGGATCGCGCTCGGCTACTGGCTCAGCCCCAAGGGCGCCCTGCCGGTCGCGAATCTCCTCTTCCTGGGACTGGCCTACGCCGGGGGATTGCTCGGCGGCTCGGCTGGGCTGCCGGACGCCGTCAGCGGCATCTCCGGCGCCTTGCCGACGCGGTTGTGGGGGAACCTTCTTGCCGCAGCCGTCGAGGGTGAGCCCTGGCATGCGCGTGACGCCGTCGGGCTGGCCGCGTATGCGCTCGCCTTCGCCGTTGCCGCGTCCGTCGGGTATCGGCGCGACGAAGGCGAGCGCTTCCGCTGAGCGGTTCGGCGGTCACGGCCGGGTCGATCTGGGGCGAGAGCAGCTTCGAGCGAATCGCCGCGGGAGCAGGCGCGTCGCACGACGCTATCGTGCGGGCGTTACGGCTCGGCCAGGGAACCAGGATGCTCGACGTTGCGACCGGTACCGGTGCACTCGCCCTCCGGGCCGCCGAGCTGGGAGCGGTCGTGACGGGCGTCGACATCGCTCCCGCGCTCCTCGAGCGCGCCAGAAGCGCCGCCGCCGAGGCGAGGCTGCCGATCGAGCTTCGGGTGGGAGATGCCGAGCGGCTGCCCTTCAAGCCCGGCTCATTCGACGTCGTCGCCTCCGCTCAGGGCGTCGTGTTTGCCGCGGACCGGGAGGCGGTGGCGCGGGAGCTCGCCCGCGTGTGCAGGCGGGGCGGGATGCTCGCGCTCACGTGTCCGGTCGGGTGGGGATTCCCGTTCGAGCTCGCACGGATCCTCTCCACGTTCCGCCTCGGCGCGCGCGGCGCTTGGATGACGCCCTTCGCTTGGGGCGCGCCTGAAGAGGCCGAGCGGCTGCTTGCGGGCGCGTTCGAGCTCGAGCTCGAGGAGCTGAACGCTCCATTCCAGGCAGGGACGGCGGTGGAAGGGTGGACGGTCTACAGCGAGTCTTTCGGCCCGCTCGCCGACGTGCTTCGGTCCATCGGCGCAGCGGCCAGGTCCGAGCTCCGACGGCGCGTGATCGAGTTGCTGAGCCGGTACGCGACGCCCTCCGGCGTCACCGCGCCGCGGCCGTTGCTGCTCGTGGTGGGCCGACGCCGCTAGAGGCTGCGGGTCGTCAGCAGCCGCCGGCCGCAGGCGGGCTGCCCGGGCCGCTCTGATGCATGAGCGACGCGGCGGCGCCTGCCTGGATGCAGTACGTGACTGCGTCCGCGCGAACGAGCGTGACGCCGAACCCGGCCAGGTTCGTGCCCTCGTAGGTGCCGGTGATCGCGCGGGTCTGCTCGAGCGCGGCGGCAGCCTGCTGGAAGTTCGCAGTGGCGGCCGCGACCGCGCCTTTGTGCTTCGCCGAGGTGGCGCTCTTGCTCGTCGGCCCACCAATCGTCGAGGCGGCGCCGAACAAGTACACGCCGACGACCAAGGCACTCAGGAGCGACAGGAGGGTTACCGCCCGAATCATGTGCTGAACATCGGCACGGAGCAGCCGATTCTTGACTGGCTGTGCGATTCGTGTATTAGCTGAACCTAATCGTTCGAATTAGCGATCCGTGGTAAGATCGCGAGTCGTGGCGGAGCATCCGCATTTTGACGTGCTCGTGATCGGGAGCGGCGCCTCCGGGCTTGCCGCGGCGGTCGCGGCCGAGCGCGCCGGCGCGAAGGTCGCCGTCGCCACGAAAGGCTCGCTGCAGTCGTGCAACTCGGCCAAGGCGCAGGGCGGGATCCAGGC
>JALZOQ010000168.1 GCA_030913835.1 Actinomycetota bacterium
CGCTGATCGTGTTCTTCAACCTGGCCTGGGCGCTCGGGGAGGCGCAGGGGCATTTCGACGCGCTCCGTCGGCAGCGATGAGCGCGCCGCGTCTCTCGGTCGTCGTCGCGTCCGTCAACGGGCTCCCGTACCTCGATGAGTGTCTTGACGCGCTGACGCGACGTTGCCCGGAGGCCGAGGTCATCGTCGCGGACTGGACGAACGAGGCGACGCGCCGGCACGTGGAGCAGCGTTGGCCATCGGTGCAGCTGCTCTCGTTCGACGAGCCCAAGACGGTGCCGGAGCTCCGTGCTGCCGGTATCGGCGCCGCAAAGGGACCGTACGTTGCTCTGATCGAGGATCATTGCCTCGTCCGAAACGGTTGGGCGGAGGGGATTCTCGCCCGACACGGCGAGGGCAAGGCGGTCGTGGGGGGCGCGATCCGAAACGCCGCGACGGAGCGAATTCGCGACTGGGCGGCGTTCTTCTGCGAGTACAGCGAGCACATGGACCCCGTCACCCCCGGCCCGGCCGATTCGCTGCCCGGAATGAATGTCTCGTACGACCAGCAGGCGATCCGTGCGATGGAGTCCCTGCTACGCGAGGGGCGCTGGGAAACCTGGCTGCACGAGCATCTGCGCCGCTGCGGGTTCGTCCTGCATCGAGATCCCGAGCTGACGATCGAGCACGCAAAGGAGTTCGGCATCCGCGAGTTCGTCTCGCAGCGCTACCACTACTCCCGGTCCTACGCGGGCATGCGAAACGCCGAGCTCGGCGCCAGGCGGGCTTTCTACCTTGCCGGATCACCACTGCTCGTACCACTCGCGTTTGCGCGGATCGTCCGCAACGTGCTCCAGAGGAGGCGGTACCGCTGGCGGCTCGCCGCCGCCTCGCCGCTCATCCTGGTCTACACGGTCGTGTGGGCGTTCGGCGAGGCCGTCGGCTATGCCTTCGGTGGCGGGCGCAGCCTTTTGAAGGTGAGGTGACGCGTGCGTGTCGGCGTCGATGCGACCAGCTGGGCGAACCGTCGCGGCTACGGACGATTCGCCCGGAACGTCCTCACGCGACTCGTGGCGCTGGACCGCGACACGCGCTACGAGTTCTTCATCGACGCGCAGACGGCGGCGGTCGGCTGGACTTGCCCGCCGGGTGCGACCGAGCAGCGTGTGAGCCTCGGAGAGGCGCCGGCCCAGGCGGCGGCGGCGGGGTCGCGCCGCAGTGTGCGCGATCTCGCCCGACTCACGCGAGCCACGGGCTGGGGGCGCTTCGACGCCTTCGTCTTCCCTTCGGTTTACACGTACTTCCCGGTGCTCGGCACGCCGACGGTGGTCGGGCTGCACGACACAACGCCGCACGAGTATCCCGAGCTCGTCTTGCCCGGCCTGCAGGACAAGGCTTCTTGGCGGCTCAAGGAATGGCTGGCCGTTCGAACCTCGACGCGGCTTTTCACCGTGTCCGAGGCAGCACGTGCGGCTATCGCGCGTCGGCGGGGGATCGATGAGGAGCGCATCGCGGTCATTCCGGAAGCGCCGGACGCCGTGTTCCATCGCCGTGACGACGAGGAAGTTGCGCGAACACGGGCGTCGGTCGGCTTGGCTGCAGACGAGGACTTCCTGCTCTACGTGGGGGGTATCAGCCCGCACAAGAGCCTCGAGACGCTGCTCGACGCGTTCGCGGCCCTCGGCCGCGGCGAAGGACGACGTTCGCTACGCCTCGTGATCGTCGGCGAACTCGAGAGCGAGCTGTATGTTTCCGCGGCCGGCGACGTTCGCCGGCGGATCGAGGCGCTCGAGCTTGGAGAGCGCGTCATCCTGACCGGCTATGTCCCGGACGATCGCCTTGCGTGTCTCTACAGCGGAGCGACGGCTCTGGTAAATCCGTCGCTCGCGGAAGGCTTCGGGCTTCCAGCCGTCGAGGCCGCCGCCTGCGGCGCCGCGACGATCCTCAGCGACCTGCCGGCGCACCGGGAGACGCTAGGCGAAGCGGCCTTGTACTTCGCGCCGAAGAACGTGACCGAGCTGACGCATCGGCTCGAGACAGTTCTCGCCGACCGTCAGTTGCGCGACCGGCTCGCAGAACAGGGGCAAAGGGCGGTCCGGCACCTGTCCTGGGACGTCGGAGCGGAGCGCGTCCGGTCTCTCATCGCAGCCGCAGCCGAGAGCCGGCGATGACCAGCCGCTCCCTCTCCTTCTGCATGGCTACGACGTTCTACCCGCCGTACAACTTCGGGGGCGACGGTATGCACGTCTACCGGCTCTCGACAGAGCTCGCGCGACGCGGCCACCGCGTCACCGTCGTCTACAGCGTCAGCGCGTATACCGCGCTCGCGGAAATGCACCCGACCGAGGCCTACGAGATGGTCCCCGGCATCACGCTGCGACCCATCGCGGGCCTACCAGGGCCGCTCAGACCCCTCGCGACGTATCTGAGCGGGCGTCCTGCTCTAAACGCACGTGCTCTAGCAGAGGTCTTTCGCGAGCGATTCGACGTCATCCACTTCCACAACGTCTCGCTGCTCGGCGGCCCGGGGATCCTGTCGTACGGGGACGCGATCAAGCTCTACACGACGAATGAGCACTGGCTCGTCTGCCCGATGCACGTTCTGTGGAAGAACAACCGCGAGCCGTGCTACGAGCCACATTGCCTCCGTTGCACGCTGGCCTTCCGTCGCCCGCCGCAGCTCTGGCGCTACACGAACTTGCTCGAGCGTCAGCTCGCGAACGTCGACGTGTTCCTCTCGCCGAGCCGATTCACGATCCGAGCGCACCACGAACGCGGCTTCAGTCGTCCGATCAAGCACCTCCCCTACTTTCTGCCCGTATCCGACACGCTGGCGAGCCAGCTGTCGCCGGAGACGAGCTCGAGGCCGTACTTCCTCTTCGTCGGACGCCTGGAGAAGCTGAAAGGGGTCCAGACTCTGATCGAGCGCTTTCGCCACTACCGGGAAGCGGATCTACTCATCGCAGGCGAGGGGGGCTACGCCAGGGAGCTGCGGCGCCTGGCGAGAGGAGTCGACAACATCCGCTTTCTCGGTCGCGTGCATCCGAAGGCGCTGCCGCCGCTCTACGCCAACGCGATCGCGCTCCTCGTTCCCTCGATCGGGTTCGAGGTGTTCGGGATCGTGATCCTGGAGGCATTCGCACAGAAGACGCCGGCGATCGTGCGGGATCTCGGCGCGCTTCCGGAGGTCGTGAGCGAAAGCGGAGGCGGCTACGTCTACAGGACCGAGGAGGAGCTCACCGAGGCGATGGAAGGGCTTCGGCTCGATCGCGAGCTGCGCGACCGACTCGGGAGCCGGGGGCACGAGACGTGGCTCGCGCGCTGGTCCGAACAGCCGCATTTCGAGGAGTACTTCTCGGCGATCGAGGAAGCTCGCGCGCTCGCTCCGTGAGCGCCTCGGCCCTCATCCTCACCTACCACGCGGTAGGCCAAGGCCCGGCCCCGCTGTTCGTCGATCGCGCTCTGCTGGCGGCACAGCTCGACTGCATCGCCGAGTCGGGCGGGTGCGTGCTGACCGTCGCCGCTCTGGCCGACGCGCTTCGCGCAGGGACCCTGCCCGCGCGCGCGGCTGCGATCACCTTCGACGACGGCTTTGCGAGCGTGGCCGACGCTGCGCCGCTCTTGGCGGAACGGGGCTTCCCGGCGACGGTTTTCTGCGTGGCCGATCACGTCGGACGCCGCAGCGACTGGGCATCGCAACCTCCCTGGGCGCCTCGGCTGCCGCTGCTAGGGGCGGCCGAGCTTCGCGAGCTCGTGCGAGCGGGCTGGGAGGTCGGCTCGCATGGCCTCGGCCACACCTCTTTGCGGCACCGGACGATCGCTGAGATCGAGCGTGAGCTGACCGAGTCGAAGCTGATCCTCGAGCAGACGCTCGAGTCCGGCGTGCGTTCGTTCGCATACCCGTATGGCGTCGTTCCCCGGAGTGGGCACGCGGCGCTGAGCGAAGCCGGCTACAGCGCCGCGTGCAC
>JALZOQ010000171.1 GCA_030913835.1 Actinomycetota bacterium
TTCGCGGGTCGCGCGAAGTCGGGTTCTACGGGGCCGCCTTCAAGTTCGTGGAGATCGCCGAGTTCTTCATCGCCTCGATCGGCACCTCCGTCTTTCCCAGCTTTACCCGGCTGATCGCCGAGCGAGATCCGCGGATCCGCGACGCGGTGCGGCGGAGCATCGACGTCGTCGCGGCGGTGGGCGCGCCGATCGTCCTCCTGATGCTGCTCATGCCCCGGCAGATCATCGAGCTGACCGCCGGAGCGGAGTTCGCCGCGGCGGCCCCGGTGCTCCGGTTGCTCGCTCCCTACCTGGCGCTTCTATTCCTGAGCGGGATGCTGCTCAGGGTGCTCGGTGCCGCGCATCAGGATCGGCTCCTGCTCCGGGTCGCCATCGTCGTGCTTGTGCTCAACGTGGGGCTCAACCTGGCGCTGCTGCCCATCTACGGCTACCGCGTGGCCGCTCTCACCTCGCTGGCGTCCGAGCTCGTCGTAGTGGGAACGACGTTGCTCGCCGTTCGCCGCGCGCTCGGCTTCCTCCCGGACGTCCGCTACCTGCGGGTCGTAGCGGTCGCGAGCGGCGTTATGGTGGGCGTCTTCATGGCGCTTTCGGGGAGCCCCTGGCTTGCGGCGGCGGTCTCTGTGGCCGCTTACGTCACGATTGTCAGCGTCGTGCCGGGGACGGTTCGGGACGTTCTGACTGCGTTGCTGCCGCGGCGGCGGGCTGCTTCACCGTGAAGGTCGTGATCCTCGCCGGGGGCTACGGCACTCGCATAACGGAGGAGAGCACGGTGCGGCCGAAGCCGATGGTCGAGATCGGCGGCATGCCGATTCTCTGGCACATCATGAAGATCTACGCCGCGCACGGGCACACCGACTTCGTGATCTGCGCCGGTTACAAGAGCCACCAGATCAAGGAGTACTTCGCGGGCTACTACCTGCGTCGCTCAGACGTCACCTTCGACCTGGCGCAGAACTCGTTCGAGGCTCACGGGTCGGGGGTCGAGCCGTGGCGCGTGACGGTGCTGGACACCGGCGACGCGACGATGACAGGCGGACGGCTGCGCCGGGCCGGCGAGCACCTCGGCGAAGAGGCGTTCTGCCTGACCTACGGAGACTGCGTTGCCGACGTCGACATCACGGCCCTCGTGGCCTTCCACCGCGACCACGGCGTGCACGCGACCGTGACCGCCGTTCAACCGCCCGGGCGGTTCGGCGCGCTCTCACTGCGCCAGGACGAGAACAAGATCGAGGAGTTCGTGGAGAAGCCGACCGGGGACGGCGGCTGGGTGAACGGCGGCTTCTTCGTCTGCGAGCCGCAGGTGCTCGACTACGTGGAGAGCGACGCGACCGTCTGGGAGCGCGAGCCGCTCGAGGGGCTCGCGCGCGACGACCAGCTCGTCGCCTATCAGCACTCCGGCTATTGGCAGCCGATGGACACCCTCCGCGACAAAACGGTGCTCGAGGAGCGCTGGGCAGCGGGCGACGCGCCCTGGAAGGTGTGGTGACTAGGAGCTTGTCAGCGCGTCCTGCTCGGCGCGCAACCTGTCCGCGAGCCGTCCCTCCGGACGATTGACGTCGGCGTACGTGAGTACCTGATCCTTGGGGACGTCGCGCGTGAGGCGCGAGCCCTCGGCCAGGCCGATCGGCAGCAGGTCATCCTCCCGGGCCGTCTCCGCGTTCTCGGCGAGCCCGTACGTCAGGTAGCCGCCGAAGCCGTCGAGCGCGTCGCCGGCGCTCAGGTCGACCTTCGCCGCCGCCACGACCTCGACGCGCAGGCCATGGTCGGGCGCGATCGTCGCGTCGCCGAAGAGGACGGCGCGCCCGACCGTCGTCGGGACCTCGAAGTGGCAGAGGTGGTAGGGCGTGTAGAAGCAGTAGAGCGGGCCCTCGCCGAGCTTGTAGAGGTTGAGGTAATGCTGCTGCGCGGGATCGGCGTGGGTGCCGAGGACGAAAACGCCCGGACCGGGCTCGGCGCCGACGACGTAATCGACGATCCCCGGCCCTTCGAGCAGGTCCTCCAGCGGGAAGAGCGCCGCCGCCTCGCGAACGTGCGTCCCCGCGGGAACGGTCGGCCCGAGCATCCCGCGACGCGCGACCCGCATGCCCGTCGCGTTGGCGACGATCGCCTGCTCGAACGAGATCTTCGTCCCGTCGGCGAACGACGTGACCATGGTCGGGTTCTGGCCCCACTGTCGCGCAAACGCCTCCTGCGTCGTGGGGTTGCGGTAGGGATCGTGCAGTCCCTTGATGTTCCCGCAGAGGACGGGCCGGACGCCGATGCCCGTCACGAAGCGGTAGAGGTTCATGAGCACACCGGGCTGGTCACCGTCCGCGTTCGTGATCACGACGCCCTGGCGATCGGCGTAGTGCTTGAGGACAGGGCCGAGCGTTCCGTCGAGCTCGGCGTTCATCAGGACGACGTGCTTCCCGTGCTCGATCGCCCGCAGCGCGACCTGCGCCCCGAGCTCGATCGTGCCCGTGACCTCGATCACCGCGTCGATCTCGTCCGCCTCGCACAGCAGGAGCGCGTCGTCGGCGACGGCGGGCCGGCCGGCAGAGATCGCCGCTGCAAGTGCCGAAGCGCTCTCCACGTGTTCGACCTCGTCCGCTCCGGCTTGGGCGTAGACCTCTCGCGCGCGCTCGACGTGTCGGTTCGCGATCGCGACGAGCCGGATCCCTTGCGCCGACCCGAGCAGCTGCAACGCGATCCCGCGGCCCATGAAGCCGGCGCCCACCATCGCGACGCGAATCGGGTTCCCCTCCGCTTCGCGCCGGGCGAGGGCGCGGTCGACGATGATCACCGGGTCACCCTTCGAAGTCCGGCCACGCGGCGTCCTTCGGCGACAGCGTGCGGTTGTCCGCGTCCGGCCACTCGATCCCGAACGCCGGATCGTCCCAGCGCACGCCGCCCTCGCTGTCCGGGGCGTAGAACTCGGACACGAGGTAGAGCGACTCGGTCCCGTCCTCGAGCGTCTGGTAGCCGTGCGCGCAGCCCTCCGGGACGTAGAGCGCCCGCCGGTTCTCCGCGCCCAGCTCGACCCCGGTCCAGCGCTTGAACGCGGGCGAGTCGGGCCGCAGGTCGACGAGCACGTCGAAGAGCGATCCGCGCGTGCACCTGATCAGCTTGGCCTCCTCGTGCGGCGCGCGCTGGAAGTGCATGCCGCGCAGCGTGCCGGCGGACTCGTTGTAGGAGAGGTTCGACTGGACGAGCCGCGTCGAGAGGCCGTGCGCCGCGAACTCGTCCGCGCACCACGCGCGCGCGAAGAAGCCCCGCTCGTCTTGCCGGCGCTCGAGGTCGATCACGAACGCGCCGGGAATCTCCGTCTCGCGGAAGATCACGGGCTGGCCGACGCGGCCGGCGGGCGCTTGAGATAGCCGCGGACGCTGGCCAGCGCCCAGCGCGCGGTCTGGAGGCGGCCCGTGGCCGCGAAGACGGCGCCCCGCGCGAGCAGACCGACGCACAGGATCCCGATCGTCGCGCGGCCACGGACCGGCCCGAGCTCGCTGCGGATCATCTGGCCGTCCGAGAGCGCTACGAGCTCCGCGCGGGCGACGTTCTCGAAGCCGGTCGCGTTGCCGAGGTGGATGAACTCCGCGTCGTGGGCGAACCAGATCTTCCAGCCGAGCGTCCGCGCCCGCCAGCAGATGTCGAGGTCTTCCGAGAACATCCAGGCCCGTTCGACGTACCCGCCGAGCGCACTCCACACGTCGCCGCGCACGGCGAGCACCGCGCCGTTCGCCGCGTCGACGCAGCGCGAGCTCGAGTGATTCCAGTGCGTGCTGAACCGGGGCTGTAGCCGGTTGGGCACGAACCGGCTGAGCCCTGTAGCCCGCACGAGCGCCGTCACGGGCGTCGACAGCGGAACGACGTTCCGTTGCAACGTGCCGTCGTCGTTCAGCAAGCGCGGGACGGCGACGCCGATGCCGTCGAGGTCGAGGGTGGCGAGGAGGCGGGGTACGGAACCCTCGCGATTGACGAAAGCGTCGTTGTTGACGAAGAGGTAGGTGTCGGCGTCGAGCTCCCGTGCGCCCGCATTGCTTGCGCGCGCATAGCCGACGTTCTGAGGGAGGCGTGCGTGCCGGCATGCCGGCAGCTCGCGCTGGAGCAGCTCGGCACTGCCGTCGTCCGAGCCGTTGTCGACGATGACGATCCGCTCCGCTGGAAGCCCGTCGGCGACGAGCGCGCGGACGCAGCGCAGGGTGAGGTCGGGCAGGTTCCAGTTCACGACGACGCAGCACGTCGTCTCGAGGCTCGCCCTGTTGCCCTGAATGGTGTCCACGTTCGCCTCGCCCCGACGCTCGACGCCGATATCGCCAGGATATCGGCGCGTTCGGCGCGGCGTCACGCGGAAAGCCGAGTGAGCGCGGCTTCGGAAGCCACCTCATCAAGCAGCTGCTCGACGTTATCGACGTGGCGGGACCACGTGAAATCGTCACCCCGCTCGAGCAAGCGCCGGCTCGCGTCCTCCAGGCGTCCGGGACCCTCGACGAACCACGACACGGCACGCAGGAGCTCGGCGGCGTCGCCGGAGCGGAACGTCCGCGCCTCGGGCGTCTCGGGCAGGCCTCCCCGCGCGCTGACGACCGCCGGGAGGCCGCGCACCGCAGCCTCGACGGCGACGAACGTCGCGGGCTCTTCCCATTCGCTCGGAATCACAGCGAGGTCGACGCGGTTGAAGAATGCGTCCTTCGCCGCGCCGCTTACGTGTCCGAGGTGCTCGATCCGTTCATCTCGGCTCGCCGCGGCCGCGACCTCGTCCTCGAGCGGCCCGGAGCCCGCGACCAGCAGCCGCCAGGGCATGTCCGTCTCCTCGACGGCCGCGAGCAGTGTGCGAATGCCCTTGTGCGGGGCGAGGGAGCCGATGAACCCGAGCGTCAACCCCGCGCCGTTCACGCTGCGGACGCGGGTGGTGCCCGGGGGCGCCCCGAGGCGGATTGCCTCGGCGCGTTCCCGCGGGACGATTCCGGCGTGGACGTGGCGCTGGCAGATGTAGCTCGATACGCCGATCAGCCGGCTCAGGTCGAGCCGGATCGCACCGCCCCGGATCGTGCGCTGGATCCGGCAGTCCAGGCAGCGTCCCCCGCAGAACTCGCCGTTGCGGGTCATGCTCATCCGCACGCACATCAGGTTGAGATCGTGCGCCGTGTGGACGTGCGGGAGGCGAAGCTGTGCGATCGCGGTGAAGACGGCGGAGGAGAGCCCCTGGGGATGATGTGTCATGACGATGTCCGGCTTCAGCGCCTTCAGCTCGCGAACGAGCGCCATGTGCACCGAGGGAAGCCATTGATCGGCCGCGTGCCACAGCAGCTTCGCGGCGGCCGGGCGGTCGGACCGGAGCTTGGGGAGGTGGGGAAGGTGAACGGTCGGGACCCCGTCGACCGTCGCCTCGGAGCCGGTCAGCACGACGACGTCGTGATGGTTCGCCAGGCCGCGTGCCGCGGCAGCCGCGTACCGCTCGGCGCCGCCGGGGCCGTCGGCCGGCAGGAGACTCGTGATCAGGGCCAAACGCATCGCCGGATGACTGTATCGACGGGGTTTCGACATTCCTGAACCGGCACCTGTCGCACCGGCTCCGGTGCCGAGGCGGGCGATCGTGTTCGCGGTTCCCGACTTCGAGCCGGGGGTCGGCGGGACGACGCGGCAGGTCGGATTGCAGGCGCGCGCTCTCCAGGAGCGCGGGCACGACGTCGTCGTGGTGACGCGGCGGAGGGATCCCAGCTGGGCGCGGCGGGAGACAGTCGGGCGGCTGCCCGTGGTCAGGCTTGGGCTCGCGCATCGGGGACGGCTTGCGGAGGCGCACGCGCTGCTCTCGCTCGCTGCGTGGCTCACGGTGCGCCGACGGAGGGTTGCCGTTCTTCAGACGGTGATGTGGCCGGACGCATGGGGGAGTGCTGCGGTCGCGCGCCTGCTGCGGCGCACGGTCGTCCTGTGGGCGATCCGCGGCGAGGCGGAGGCCGCGATCCGGACCGGGA
>JALZOQ010000209.1 GCA_030913835.1 Actinomycetota bacterium
GGCTCGAGCAGCCGGCGCCTCAGGAGCACGCGCTGGAGGTTCGTCGCAGAGACCGCGTGGCCGAGGGCGGCGGCGTAGACCTCGCGGAGCTGCGAGATCGTGAACTCGGCAGGGGCCAGAGCGAAGCCCGCGTTCGTATACGAGAGCTTCGCCCGCAGCCGCTCGCGGCCGGCGAGAACGATCGCCTCGTGATCGAATGCGAGCTGCGGCAACCGGTCGACCGGATGCCACGCCGTGTCGGGGGGGAGAGCCGGATCGACGTCGGCCGGGACGAGCCCGAGATACGCGGTGGCGAGCTGCCAATCCGCTGACCCGCCGGCCGGCGTCTCGCGCGTCTCGAGCTGCTCGAGGTGCGCGAGCTCCCTCACGTCGACCTTCTCGGCGAGATGGCGGCGGATCGACTCCTCGAGCGTGTCGTCGGGCGACAGGAACCCGCCCGGCAGGGCCCACGATCCCGCCTGCGGGTCCCGTGCCCGCTCCCAGAGCAGCGCCTGGAGCTCGCCCCCGCGAACCTGCAAGACGACCGCCAGCGTGACGTGGGTCGCGCGCGGCCGGGACTGGGTGGTAGGATCGGTCATAGGTTTTCGCCTCTAAGTATAAAACCCCCGCGACAGAGGGAGACGACGTGAAGAGGACGGCGTGGATCGCGACGGTGGCCTTGCTTGCGCTTGCGGTGGCGGGCTGCGGCGGCGACGGCGACAAGAGCTCGTCGGGCACCACGGCGACGGGCACGGGTAACGGCAGCAAGGCGCTCAAGATCGGCCTCGTCACCGACACCGGCCAGCTAAACGACCGCGGCTTCAACCATCTCGCCTACGTCGGGCTCAAGCGCGCGGAGAAGGAGCTCGGAGTCGAGGTCCGCGTCTACGAGTCGAACTCGAACGCCGAGTACATCCCGAATCTGTCGCGGTTCGCTCAGCTCGGCTACGACCTGATCATCGGGGTCGGCTTCACCGAGACGAGCGCGATGGACACGGTTGCGACGAAGTTCCCCGACCAGAAGTTCGCGATCATCGACGTCGCCAACGCCGACATGGAGCACCACCCGCAGAACGTCGTCGGCCTCCTGTTCAAGGAGCAGGAGGTGGGCTACCTCGCCGGCTACCTCGCCGGGCTCGAGGCGAAGCGGAAGGGCGCGACGCTCGTCAGCTCGGTCGGCGGGCAGAAGCAGCCGCCGGTCGACCGTTTCATCGCCGGCTACCAGGCCGGAGCGACGAAGGCGTTCCCGGGCGTGACGACGCGCAACAACTACTCCGAGGACTTCGACGACCAGGCGAAGTGCAAGGAAATCGCGCTGAACCAGATCGCGGCCGGATCCGCCGTGATCTTCCAGGTCGCCGGCGGCTGCGGACTGGGCGCACTCGACGCGGCGAAGGAGAAGGACGTCTGGGGCGTCGGCGTGGACGCCGACCAGGCGTTCCTCGGCCCCCACATCCTCACGAGCGCGATGAAGGGCGTCGACACTGCGGTCTTCGACACGATCAAGTCCGTGCAGGACGGGACGTACAAGGGCGGCGAGGACAAGGTCTTCGGCCTGGCGGAGAAGGGTGTCGGGCTGGGGAAGATCAGCCCGCAGGTGCCGAAAAGCGAGGTCGACGCGGTGCGCAAGCTCGCCGACGGCATCGCAGCCGGGAAGGCCGGGCCGATCCCGACCACCGTGAAGTAGCCGCTAGGCCTACCAGATGTACTTGAAGGGATCGACGACCCGCGCGTCGTCGAGACGCTCGCGAGCTCGTCCTGCGCTGACCGCCGCGTAACCGCCGTCGCTGCGTGAAGAATGCGCGGGTGGCGGGCCGGGAGTGGTGGCGCGAAGGCGTCCTGTACCAGATCTATCCGCGGTCGTTCGCGGATTCGAACGGCGACGGCGTCGGCGACCTGCCGGGCGTGACCTCGAAGCTCGACTACCTCGAATGGCTCGGGATCGACGGGATCTGGCTCAACCCGACGATGCCGTCTCCGAACGCAGACTGGGGCTACGACGTGGCCGACTACTGCGACGTCCATCCCGACTTTGGCACGCTCGCCGACCTGGACGAGCTGATCGTGCAGGCGGACTCACGCGGAATCCGGATCCTGCTCGACCTCGTCCCGAACCACTCGAGCGATCGCCACCCGTGGTTCGCCGACTCGCGCGGGTCGCGCACTTCGCCGCGGCGCGATTGGTACTTCTGGCGCGACCCCAATCCGGACGGCTCGACGCCGAACAACTGGCGCAGCGTCTTCGCGCCCGCCGAGCCCGCGTGGGAGCTCGACCTGACGACCGGGCAGATGTACCTCCATCACTTCCTCCGCGAACAGCCGGATCTGAACTGGTGGAACGAGGAGGTGCGCCTGGCGTTCGACGGCATCCAGCGCTTCTGGTTCGACCGTGGCGTGGCCGGCTTTCGCATCGACGTCGTCAGCGAGCTCGTCAAGCTGAGGGAGCTGCAGGACGAGGGCGGCGAGCCAGAGCAGTACGGCAGGCACGCCGACCTGCTCGAGACCCACCGCGTGCTCAAGCGCTGGCGGGCGATCGCCGACTCCTACGACCCGCCGCGCCTCATGCTCGGCGAGACGTGGGCGCTCGACGCGCCTGGGCTCGCGTCATTCCACGGCGACGACGACGAGCTGCACCTGAGCTTCAACTTCCCGTTCATGCTCGCGCCGCTCGACGCGGAGATCCAGAAGATCGTCGTGGAGGAGTCGGAGCGGGCTTTCGCTCCGGGCGCGTGGCACGTCTGGACCGGCTCCAACCACGACTTCGCACGCTTTCCGACGCGGTGGTGCGAGGACGATGAGCGCAAGGTCCGCTGCGCGCTCCTCCTCCTGCTCGCCCTGCGCGGGACGCCCGTCCTCTATTACGGCGACGAGCTCGGCCAGCGTCAGGTCGACGTGACCGGCGCGGACGTACGGGACATCGCCGGCCGCGACGGCGCCCGCACGCCGATGCACTGGAGCGCGGAGCCGGGCGCCGGCTTCACCGAGCCGGGCGTGAAGCCGTGGCTCCCGTTCGGCGACTTCGCCGGCCGGAACGTCGAGGCGGAGCGGCAGGATCCCGGCTCGACATTGTCGCTCGTTCGCGACCTGATCGCGTTCCGGCGCGGCAGCGCGGAGCTTCGCGGTGGCTCGTATGCGGCGCAGGCTAGTCCGGACGGAACCTGGGTCTGGCGACGCGGGGAGGGCACGGTCGTCGCTCTGAATCTCTCCGACTCCGACGCCGCAATCGACGGCATCGAAGGCACGGTTAGGGTCGCGACCGACCGCGGGCGTGACGGCGAGCGGGTGGACGGCAGCCTGGCGCTGCCCGCCTGGAGCGGGGCGCTGGTCAGCTAGGAGGGTTTGGTGGGACGTCGCTCGTCGTCGGGGTGCGATGGTCGTCCCGAGGCAAGAACGCAGGGAGTGCTCGTACCGGAGGGTACGGGCGCGACTGAGGACGCAGTCCTCGGGGCGAGCAGCGCGGCCCGGCGGCACAGCCGGCGTTCCGCCAGACCCTCCTAACTAGGCCAGGCGGACGAGTAGGGCCTGAGGTCGAGCCGGCCGCCGTCCCGGCAGTCGCCGCCGCGGTACTCCTCGGGCATCCGCGGGTAGACGACGAGGTGGACGAGTCGCGCGAGGCCGCGCGCCTGCACGTCGTCCGACCCGAGCTTCGTCGCGACGAAGCCCACGGTCTGCTGCGCGTAGCACTCCGTCGCAGATTCGTTCCGCTCCCCTGCGAGGTGCCAAGACTCGTGCGCGAGGACGTCGAGCGCGATCGCCGCGTTGACCACCGAGGCGTCGCAGCGGAAGGGCGTGTCGAGACAGGCGTACTTGGGGCTCTTCCGCTCCTCCATGAAGGCCTCGAGCCGGTGGCACACCTTGCGCTTGATCCGCGCGACGTCCGCCGGGACTCCGCCCGCGTCGAAGTCGACGGAGCCCGCTTCGGTGGTCACGTCGAGCGCCTCCCCAACGGCGCCCTGGCAGTGGATCGAGACCGGCCGCCCCGCGATCTCGCTCGCGATCGCGCCCAGGCGCGACTCCTCGGCGGCCTTGGTGTGCTTGTGGAACACGAAGAGACCGGCGAGAGCCGCCACGAGGACGAGTAGGACGAGCCGCATCAGTCATGTATCGGTCTGGCTCGGCTCGAGCGTTACTGGAGTGGAGCCATGGTCAGGCCGTGCCCGTCGAGCTGGTTCCAGTAGAGCTCGGCCTGTTCGCGGTGCCCCGACCAAACCACCGCGCTGCCGGTGTCATGGATCTTGTTGGCAAGTGCCATGCCGCGGTCGTAATCGACGCCCGGGACGACGGTTGCGAGCGCGAACGCGACGCCTTCGAATGTGTTGTGGTCGTCGTTCAGCACGACGACGTTCGTCGCGTCGCCGGTCCCGCTTCCGGTGCTCGAGCGCTGCCGCTCGCGCGGGCGCGAGATCGTGTCGCTACCCACCGGCGATCGCGGCGACGATGCGCACTTCGGCGGCCGGCCCGAGCTTCGTGTCGAGCCCGTCGCTCTGGCGGGCGTCGACGCCGTCCACGTACACGTTTACGAGCGGCCTGAGGTCGCCGCGCTCGTCGAGCAGGAGGTCGGAGACCGGCAGCCCGCGCAGCGCCTCGCCGACAGTCGTCGCCTCGACCTCGAAGCGCTTCTTCCCGCCCGCCTGCGCCGCGACGAGCGACGGCACGAGGACGACGGCCACGTCAGGCGAGCTCGACGGACAGTACGGGTGGGAGCTGGGAGGCCGCCTCGATCCAGGTCTCGCCGCCGTCGGAGGTGACGAAGATGGACCCGCTCTGCGTGCCGACCGCGATCGAGCGCTCGTCGTAGGCCATCCCCTCGCGCAACACCGCCGCCCACGCCGGCGACGGCAGGCCCTCGGCGACGAGCTGCCACGACGCTCCGGCGTCCCGCGTGCGGTAGACGCCGAGCCGTGCGTCAGGCGTGACGCGATTCTCCGCCCCCTCTTCGGGAACGACCCAGGCCGCGTCGGGCTCGGCCGGATCGAGCGCGAGCCCGAAGCCGAAATCGCTCGGCAGCCCGTTCCCGTCCAGCCGTTCCCAGGTCTCGCCGCGGTCGTCCGAGCGGTAGACGCCGCAGTGGTTCTGCTGCCAGAAGCGCTCGGGCCGGGCGGGGTGGACGAGCAGCTTGTGCACGCACTGGCCGACCTCCGGGTACTTGTCGTCCGGCATGAAGTCGGCGGCAACGCCCTTGTTGCGCGGCGACCAGCTCTCACCGGCATCGTCGGAGACGAACGAGCCCGCCGCGGAGATCGCGATCGCCATCCGCTTGGCATCGGTCGGGTCGATCTGGATCGAGTGACAGCACAAGCCTCCGGCCCCGGGCTGCCATTTTTCCCGGGTCGGATGCTCGAGCAGCGCGCGGTTCGGCTCCCAGGTCGTGCCGCCGTCGTCGGTGCGGAAGAGCACGCCGGGGGCGCCGCCGAGGAAGAGCGTGTCCGGCTCGGACGCGTGGCCTGGCTCGACGTGCCACGCCTCCGTGAGCTTCAGTTCGGAGTCCTCGGGCAGTCCGAGCCCCTGCGAGCGCTCCCAGGTCTGGCCCTCGTCGTTCGAGCGCTGCGCGGTCGCGCCGTAGACCCAGTTGTTCGCGGCCGCGTGGAGCGAGCCGTCGCGCGGGTCGCGGATCGCGTGGAAGACCTGCCAACCCTGCAGCTGCGGGCCCTCGATCTCCCAGCTCGTGCGGGCGTCATTGCCGCGGACGAGGAAGAGGCCCTTCTTGGTGCCGACGAGTACGACTGAGCCCATGGGGGAAGAAGGTACAACGCGTGCGCGTTCAGGTCGAGACCTAGTGGCGGGGCTACCCGAAGAGCTGGCGCACTTCTTCCTCGACGCGAATTACGCGACGGTCGCGACCGTCAACGCGGACGGCTCGCCCCAGCTGACCGTCGTCTGGGTCGACTACGAGGGGGAGCACGTCGTCTTCAACACCGCAGCGGGCCGTTCGAAGCCGCGCAACATCGAGCGGGGCTCACTGGTCTCGGTGCTGGCCTTCGACGGCGCGGACTTCAACCGCTGGGTGTCGGTCACCGGCCCGGCCGAGATCGAGCCCGACGCCGACCGTGCGCACGCCGACAAGCTGGCGCAGCAGTACGCGGGCCGGGAGCGCTTCGGCGGCACCGAGGAGCGCCTGATCGTCCGCGTCCGCCCGGACCGCGTGACCACGTACGGCCTGGACTAGGCTGGGCGGATGCGAGCGATCGTGTGCGACGTGGGCCCACGCGACGGGCTGCAGAACGAGCCGGACGTGCTTGCGCCCGGGGTCCGGGCCGAGCTCGTCAACCGGCTCGCCGCGACGGGGCTTCCGCGCATCGAGGCGGTCAGCTTCGTCCGTGACGACGCGGTGCCGCAGATGGCCGGCGC
>JALZOQ010000223.1 GCA_030913835.1 Actinomycetota bacterium
AGCCGCCGGTAGCCGTCGGTCGACAGCGGCGAGGCGGGATGGAAATGTGGCACGAGGAAACGCTTCACGTCGATGGCTGGATAGCTGCGAGCGAAGGGGTCGCCGGCTTGAAGTGCCGCGGAGGTGATCGGCGCCACCGCGCGGATCCGGTGCCCGACCGCTGCGAGGCCGGCCAGCGTCCGCGAGCACGCAATCGCTGCACCGCACGGATGCGGAGGAAGCGTGCCGGCATAGAGGATGTTCAGCGGCGTTCCTCCGCCGCTTCGGTGCGGTGCCGCCTGCGCGGTTACAAGACCCGTCCCGATCGTCATGGCCGAGATGATGTCAGTTGAGACGCTGCGCTCCAGCGGTCGGCAGTCATTCGTCAGAGCCCGATCGCGGCCCGCGTGCGCTCGGCCACGCGGGCGAAGTCGAACTGCTCGCAGGCTCGCCGACGGATCAAGCCGTGGTCGCGATTCGCGGCTTCGGCCACCGCGTCGGCGAGGGAGCTCGGATCGCTCCCGTCGTAGGAGATGCCGGCCTCCTCGCAGAGCATGGACCTCCTCACCTGCCCCTCGACAGAGAGGACGCAGGCTCCGGCGACCCGTGCCTCGGCGACCCCGAGGCCCATTGACTCGTGCCATCCAACCACCAACGCGAGTGCGCGCACGTAGAGCCTGGCGACGTATGTGGCATGGCTGAGCCCGTAGGGCACCCACTCGTCGAAGAGGTGGCGTACCGGTGCGTCGGGCCGCCCCGTGCCGACGATCCGGTAGGCGGGCGACCGCTGCCTGACGACCTCGACCCAGGCGGAATCGAAGGTCGCAGCGGGGTCCTTGACGGCTCCGAACGGGAAGTCGAACACGACGGTGTCGCGCCGGCCGGGCCGACCCGGGCGGACCACCTCTGCGTCGACGCCCAACCCGATCCAACGCTCGTCCTTCCCGAGCTCGCCGTCGGCGAGATGGCACAAAACGCCGCCCCGCTCCCCGAACCACTCGCAGTAGCTCCTCGAGAAATGCTCCTGGCGGCCGAGCGGGTAGGCGGTCAAGCAGAACATCCGCTCTGCGTGAATCTCGGAGATCGGACCGGCGAGGTACTGCTCGAACCAATCCATCTCCTGCTGGTACTCGGAACAGATCAGGGCCCGACAGCGAACGCCCGGTGCCGGAAACTGTGTGAACCGCGCCTTCAGGCCGATCCTGGAGAGGTGCTTGGCCAGGTAGAAGCCGCGGACCTCGGGAAACAGGCTGAGCTCCTCGCTGTGCGGGTGGCACGCGACCAGGACGTCGAGCACCGGGGCATCCTCGTGGATTCCGTCCCACTCATGAGCCGCGACTGAGATCGAATCTCTAGGTGGCGCCGGCCAGCGTGACGTCGCCGGCAACTTCGTCCAGCGTTCGGAGCCGCCCGAGGCGTGTCAGCTTCTCGAGGAACCGACGGTAGCGGGGAAGCCAGACCGGCGCGTGGCAATCGTGGAGCGAGACCGCCGCGAACTCGTGACCCTCGATCTGTTCGAATGCGTCTCGCTCCCACTCGTCGTACGTCTTGGCGCGCGTGTAGAGCGAGTGGTCGTCGAGGAGAATCGGGATCCTGACGAGCCTTCGTCGGAGCTCGGGAAGCTCAATGCCAAGCGATCGGGTTGAGCTCGCGAGCCACTCGAAGTTGTGGAAGCACAGGCTGTCGTCGTCGAGCTCCGGCGTGATGCGCGACTTGGGCGGGCGGTAGCCCTTGAGCCGATAGTCGACCTGCCGGCAGTGACCGAGCTGATCGTCATCGAGGCGGTGGTCATACGAGTGAAAGGCAATGCAGTGTCCGTCCGCCTCGAGTTTGGATCGTACTTCGCCCATGAACGCGCCGACGACGCAGTACGTGGCGGTCACGCCGGCTTCGCGCTCGATCGCCAGCATCTCGTCCAGGCTCGCACGAGAGGGCTTCTCGGCAGCTTTCGCGAACGCGGGATCGGTGTCGACGAACCCCCAGCCACGCTCGAGGTCGTGGCAGACGGCGATCGTCTTCTCGGCCGGCAGCGCATCGCTCCCAGGCTCGGGCACCACGACGCGATCCCGGTTCTCTTGGACGTCGACTGTCCACCACTTGCCGTCGTTTCGTGCCGAGTACAGCCGCTGAACGTCGCCGTCGTAGACCCTCTCGAAAAGCGCCGCCCCGATGACGCGGCCGGGATCTGTGTGCTCCAGGGCGAGCTTCGCCGTCGGCGTATGCACTCGCGTCGCTCCGTGCTCGAGAGCGAAGGCCAGGGCGGCGTTGAGCAGCATCTGGTTCCAGCCCTTGAACCGTTTCTCGATCTGCGTCTTGTGCTCGCGGCGTCGGGAGATCCGCTGCACGAGGTCCGACTGATGGGCGCTCGTGTAGAGGTCGCGCCCGTCCAGAACGAGATTCACCGCGGCGACCTGACCCAACCGCCCGAAGTGCTGCTGATGCCAGAGCAGGTCGTCGTCGAAGAACAGTTCTCGAGGGAGGTCGGCGAGCAGGGAGCTGTCCGCGTAGAGGACGATCTCCCAGAGCTGGTCCGGCTCCGAGCGGCCGCACATGCGCTCGGCAAGACGGAAGCCGTCCGGGCCGCATTTCGGCAGGTGGTACACCCGGTGCGGGAAGAAATGGCGCTGCTTGAACCCCTTCGCGACGAACTCGTCTCGGCGAGCAGCGGCGATCTCCCTGTAGCGGTTCACCGGCATATGATCGTTTGAGTGGCGCGCCTCACGATCCTGATGCCGCTGAAGACGTTTCACCCGCCCCACCTCGAACAGGCTCTGGGATCGATCGGCCGCCAGACGTCGCCGGACTGGCGACTCTCGATCATCGTCGAGCCGGCCGACCTCGAGCGCTTCGGGCCCATGCTGGCGGAACACCTGGCCGACCCGCGCGTCGGGCTGATCGCGAGCGAGGGCCGCCGGCTCGCCGGGGCACTGAACACGGGAATGCAGGCCGCGACCACAGAGTTCGTCGCGATCCTGCTCGCAGACGACATGTGGGCCCCGGATGCGGTTGCGGTTCTGACGCGATCCATGAAGTTACGTCCTGAGGTCGATTTTTTCCATTCTTCCCGGCAGGTCATCGACGGGGACGGCGCTCCGATCAGCAGCATCCAGTGGAGCAGGGAGGTCGCGAGCCCCAAGGACTTCGAGAGCACCTCGCCCGCCAAGCACCTCCTTTGCTGGCGCGCGTCCGCGGGGATATCCGCCGGCGGCATGGACGAGTCGCTCAACTCGGTGGGACCCGACGACTGGGACTTTCCGTGGACGATGGCCGAGCGTGGCGCAGTGTTCTCGGCGGTCAATGAGTGCCTCTACCTCTACCGAGACCATCGCGACTGCTACCGCCTGACGACTCACCTTCCTCTGAGCCATCACAAGCGAGAGATTCGCAGGATCATGAGGAAGCACGGTGTGGATCGCCGCACGATCAAGGCCAGGGTCGCAAGGGCGGAGAGCGCTTACCTGCGCCAATGTTTCTACAGATCGAGATTCGACAAGTGGCTCAAGGAACGGCTGAACCACGTGCCGAGCCGGGTTTGGCGCGAGAGTTATCGCTGAGGGCCGCGGCGCTGAGGGCGTGAAGATGGGTGGGTTACCGCGTGTCTCGGTGGTGGTGGCCGCGTACAACATGAAGCAGACCGTCGGGGACTGCCTCGACTCCCTGCTCGCTCAGAGCTACCCGAAGGACCAGGTCGAGCTCATCGTCGTCGACAACGCTTCGACCGACGGCACGTCTCGCGTTCTGCAGGCGTACGAGGGGCGCGTGCGCATCCTGCACGAGCTGAAGCGGGGTCCTGCCGCGGCTCGGAACGCGGGTCTGGCTGCCGCGCAGGGTGACCTGGTCGCGTTCATCGACGCCGACTGCGTCGCCGACGAGGAGTGGCTGCGCAACATCGTTCGGCAGCTGGACGACCCCTCCGTCGGCATTGCCGGTGGCACGATCCACGCGGCGCGGCCTTGCAATTGGGTCGAGCGCTTCGGCGAGGCGATTCACGATCACCGACAGAGCATCGAAGTCTTCCGACCTCCTTATGTGATCTCGATGAACTGGTGCTCACGGCTGGCTGTGCTGCGGCGGCTGAACTTCTTCGACGAGCGCTTCCAGAGGACCGAGGACGTCGATCTGTCGTACCGCGTCGTCCAGGCCGGTTATTCCCTTGTGTTTCAGCCGGACGCGATCGTCTGGCACCGGAACGTGCGCACGTTGCCGGCGCTGTTCAAGAAGGGCTTCCAGCACGGCTACTACTCCGTCCAGGCCGGCAAGCGGCACGCGGCCTTCCTGTCCGCCACGCTTGGTCACCGGAGGAGGGTGAATGGGAGGGCGTACGTCGCGATCGGCTCGCACCCGCTCGACTCCGCCCGCGGTGCCGAACGTGCCATGTCGCTCTGCCATGCCGTTTTCGACTCGGGAAAGAAGATCGGCAAGGCCTGCGGCTCGGTCAGGTTCAGACACGTCGACTTGTGAGCGCCTCCACCTCTCGGGCGGGACGCGCGTCCCTGATCAGTCCCGCGAACGCACGGGTAGCTTCTTCCCACGACTCGCCGCGCACCGCACGCGGCCCGGCGGTCACTGCTCGTTGTTGCGTCGCACGATCGATTAGACCGGCGACGATCTGCTCGACGAACGCCTTTCGCCATGCCGCTCCCGGCGCGTCGCTCCCGTCGATCAGCGCGCCCACCCTGACGGTCTCCGGCAAGGCGCCCCAGGCCGAGGCCACCGTCCAGAGACCGGCGGCCTGCGCCTCGAGCGCCGAGATGCAGAACGTCTCCTGGAAGCGCCTTCCGAGCGGCGTGTGCCAGGACGGATGCGCATAGACGCGGGAGCCCAGCAGCAGCTGCGCGAGCTGCGCCCGGGGCAGCGGGCCGAGCAGGCGGACACCCGGTTGTCGCGCCAGCACTGAGAGTTGCCTCCGGTGGGGGGCGACTCGCTCGTTCCAGCCGTCGACGAAGTCGTAGTAGGGCGAGTGGCAACACACAAGCTCCGCCTCGGGCACGCGCGAGCGAACAGCCGGCCACAGCTCGAGCAGCACGTCGACGCCGCGCTCAGGTTGACAGGTCGAGACCACACGCGGCTCGCGGGCGCGGGTCTCGGCGAAGTAGGCCCGATCGAAGCCATGGCCGATGCAGATGACCTTGTCGGCGGCGAACGGGTGGTGCATGCGCAGGTTCTGTCGGTGCCAGGCCGACAGCCCGACAATGTGATCGATGTTCTGCGCCCGCTCCGGGGTCAGCTCCTTCCCGGCGTCCGGATCGTGCACCCAGAGCACGGCCTTGCGAGCGGCGGGGCGCTCGGCGAACAACTCCGGGGCACGGCTTGAGACGACGGCGGCTCGCGGCTTCGCGGCGTCGAAGCGGTCCCGGCGGCAATACGCGACGCTGTCGATCCTCTCTTCGACCGTGACGTTGGCGTAGACGGTGACCGGATACCCGAGCTCCGCAAGTCCGGCCGCGACACGGATGAGCGCGGTTTCCGTTCCGCCGAGTCCGCGAATCTCGGGGTCGCGCGCCGACCAGGGCATGTCGTCGTGAGCCACGACGAAGGCCACCTCGCTGTATTCCAGGGCGGTTCCGCCCGCGCCTGGCGGCTCCGGCGACGGCGTCACGCGCCCCCCGTCCGCGGACCGACGCTCGTCAAGTTCGCATACACGGGGAGCGCAGACACGGCGTCGCGCAGCGCGGCTATTGCCTCCGGATCGGGGCGGCGGCCGTCGATTCGGCGGGCTCGATCGTCCGCGTAGGCCTCCTCCGCGGCTGTCCGCGCCGCAGGCTCGCGCTCGGCGAGGCGAGTCGCCGTGGCCGCCATCGTCAGAGGAAGCTCCGGCTCGCCAATGCCCAGGCTCTCGTGGAAGAGCGCCGCCCGGGCGGCGCGAAACACCCTCGCGAGCGTTTCACGCGTCGGAGGCGCCTGTGCGCCTTTGACCGCCAGCCAGCCGCGGTACTCGGCGACTGCCCGCCGTGCCGAGTCGGACGCGGACCACCCCGGCAGATCGGTGAACCGAGCGACGGTGCTTCGTTCGGCGAGTGCAAACGAAACCGGGTCGGTCGCGGAGCACTGAACCGCCCGCAACACCGAGTGGCCCCAGAGGTTTGCCGACGGGAGTACGAGGAGCCCGTCGGCCCGGAACGCGGGGTAGGCACCGACCGCGTCAGTCGCAGCCGCGCGCGCGAGGGTCTCCGGATCGCCCGCGTCACCGTCGATCAGCACGAGGGCCTCGTCGGGCGGCCGGCCGGGTTCTGTGAGGGCCCGCCAGTCGACCAGCGGAAAGCGCGTCTGCTCCAGCCCGGGGAGCTCGTCGTCGTCTCCCGACAGGAGCTGCACCTCGGCGCCGTCGCCGCTTTCATCCTCAAGTCGACGGGCAAGGCGCGACGACATGCGCACGAGAAACGGGAGCGCCTCACGAAACGGCGGGTCGGGCGACCGGGGCAGCCGGCGGTGCAGGCTCAGCGCCAGGCGCAGTACCGATTCCTCTTCAGGGAGCCGGCGAGCGGCCTGCTCGAGTGCTTCTCTCGGTTCGCGGACTTGCTCGCCGCGCGCGACCCACAGCCAGATTCGAGCGGGCTCGGCTACGAGCTTCATGCACAGGTAGGGCGCCCACGGGGCGGCGGGCTCGGTGACTGCAACGAAGGCCAGCCGCCACCACCACTGGAGTTCCAGCCACGCGGCCGGCCAGCGCTCCCGCCCTGACGGAGCTGGCAGCGCGGGGCGGCGGTCCCTGCCTGCGAGGAGCTGCCATCCCCTCGTCGGGCCATAGAGCTCGGGACGGACCCCGAGACCGAGCTCGTCGTGCAGCGTTTGCCTGTCGAGATGGACAGACCTTCCCTTCTGGCGCCCGGCGAGGCCGTACGTGAGCCAGGACGCCGCGGCGGCATTCAGGAGCTCGGCCTCTTCGTAGACGGCAACGCTGATCAGGCTTCCGAGGGTCGGCAGCCGGCGCGAGAGCTGCTGCCAGCGCTGTCTGATTTTGTCTCGGACGGCGCCCGGACGGCCCGGATCCGCGGCCGCGACGATGACGAGGTCGACGTCTGACAGTCCGTACACGGGCTCGCCGGCCGCGAAGCTTCCCCGCAGATACGCGCTGGCGGCGCAACCCCGCCGCAAGTACGCGGTGACGGCACGCGTCAAGGCTCGGTGCGATAGCGACCAGACCGGCCGGAGCGCGCTCTGCTCCGTTCGCAGCATGAGCCGGCGTATGGCTAGCGCAACTGTGCGGAACACGCCGTGAAGTATCAGCGGAAGCCGTGGACGACGCCTAACCGGCGCTCGAACGCCAGCCGCACGCCGAGCGCGGTCAGGACCGTCCCGGTGACGGCGTTCAAAAACCCGTCGGACGACGGAGCGCTTCAAGAGCGCGCCGACCTCGGCGACGAGCAGTGCGTAAGACGTCAGCCAGACGAGGCCCATGGCGATGAAGACAGTCGCGAGCAGCAGCGTCTGCGCGGCGGCAGGGTCACCGGTGTCGCCGAACTGTGGGATCAGCGTCGTAAAAACGAGCGCGATCTTCGGGTTCAGGAGGTTCGAGAGCAGACCCTGCCGAAACGGCGACGCCTGGCGCCGCCGCGCTGGGCGTCGCCTCGTTGAAGCGTCGGCCATGCCGCGCCACGCGTCCCAGAGAGCGCGCCGTCACGCTGGGACATCTACAACAAGACCGGACGCCGCATCGGGTACACCGCCGGCCCCGACGGTGTTCCCGCTGGACTCAACTTTCTGTGCGCCTGCTGACTCGCGCATCGACCGGTCCGCGAAGTCATGCTCAACGCGTCCCTGTGACGCGTCAGGATGCTGTGTGATCATGGGATGAGTGACCGACGCTGCCGCCGGTATGGTCAAGGCCGAGGCATCTGCAGGCCGATGGCCGAACTTCTTCATCGTCGGTGCTCCGCGGGCCGGCACGACATCGATGTGGGAATATCTCAGGCGGCACCCTGACATCTACATGGCCACACGCAAGGAGCCGCACTTCTTCAGTGCTTCCAAGCTGCGCTACATGCTAGAAGCGTACGTCAGTGACGAGCGGGAGTATTTGCAGCTTTTCGAGGGGGCGACAGGCCAAGAGGTTGTGGGCGAGGCGAGTACCTCTTACCTCTCGAGCTACGACGCGCCGCAGCGGATCAAGACGGTCAGCCCCGGGGCCCGGATTCTGATCATCCTCCGCGAGCCAGTCTCGCGAGCCTACTCTCACCACTGGCACAACGTCCGTTACGGCCGCGAGGATCGTGACTTCCTGACGGTTGTCCAGGAGGGGCTGTCCGGGCGGAGGAGCCACATCGTGTGGTTTGGGCACTATCCGAATTTCGTCCGCCGCTATCTCGACTTGCTCTCGCCCAACGTTCTGCCGCTCGTCTTCGAGGAGTTCGCTCAGGATGCACGCGGCCATGTCCGACGCGTACTCGAGTTTCTCGGCGTCGACCCGGGCTACGCGGACAGCTTCGACCCGACGCCTCGCAACATGACGGCTTTGCCACGCAATGCGCTCTCGCGTGGCGTGTACGGATCGAGGCGTCTTCGCTCCCTAGGGCGTTCGATCGTCCCGGGCGCACTGCACGGCCGCGTCGAGCGTGTCTTGCTGCGCCGCGTGCACCTACCGAGAATGGAGCCAGAAGCGCGTCGGCTCCTCGAGGACCTCTATCGTCCCGAAGTCGAGGAGCTCGAGCGCGTCCTCGGGCGGGTGCTGCCGTGGAGGACATCATCTCGCGGCGCGAAGGACCCGGCGCCGACCGCGCTCGACGCGGCTATCTGGTGAGCTTGCAATGGCAGGGGAGTGCCCCCGCCCGGAATCGAACCAGGGCACGCGGTTTAGGAAGCGGCGTACCCATCCTCAAACCAGGCCCTTTCGGGGCTGGTCGGAGCAGCGCGCGCCAAATTGCGCCAGCCCGTAGCACCCCCCGCTCGTCCAGCAGACGCGAGATCCCGCAGCACCAGTTGACGCGTCAAGTCGTGTCGCAGCCGCGGACGACCCGCGACGTACCCGCGCAGAAGGACACCTCGATCCGTTCGCCGTCGCCGAACACGAGCCTCATTCGGCCGTCGCTGACTGACGCCGACGGCAGACCGCGCAGCACGTCCTCGGGCTTGACGAGCGTTCCGGTGAGAAGAACGAGTGCAGCCGCGAAGCCGTCGCTTCCCGGCGTCCCTTCCACGAGCGGCACGACGGAATGTCGCCCGAAAGCGTTGCGCTCCTCCGCGACTTCGACGCGCGCCCGAGCGAAGCCGTAGATCGACGCGACGAAGCTGGTCAGGTCGTCGCAACGTCTTGCGAGGGCCCAACCGTCGCCGACCGCGGTGACCGGCCGCAGCTCGCCGGCCACGGCGAACCCGCCGGTTCGAACCACGCCCGACCGCCGCGGGCGGAGAACCCGAATCTCCGCCCCGTCTTTGACGAAGGACGCTGTCTCGGCGCGCGCCCACCGCCGTCGCGGACGCCGGACGAGAACGGTGCTCTCGCCGTCGATGTCCGCACCACGGCCGGTTTCGGGCCCCGTGTGGGTCGAGTACGCGAGCTTGCGATAGTGCGGGTCGTTCCCGCCTCCCCCGGTGAGAGCGCGAACGACGCCGTCGGCGGCCGTACCCCAGACGAGCCACGCCGGAGCGTCGAGCGCGCAGGTGAAGTCTCCCTGTTCGACTGCGAGTCCTTGCTCATCGACCGTCCACGCGGCGGCGTGGGCTGGAAGCAGCAATCCGAGGAACGCCTTGCTCGCCCAGTACGGCGACGCAGGCCCGGAGTATCGCTGCGTCGCGGGCAGGAATTCCCCGTGGTAGCCCATTGTCAGCACACCGTCCGAGACCGCGCCGCGCTCGAGGAAGTAGCGAAGCGAGCCGCTCGCCAGCCGCCGCGTCTCCCCAGGGTCGAGCGGACTCACGCCTAGCAATTCGCCCGCCCAAAACGGCGCTACGGCGCCAAATCGGTACAGAAGTGAGCGGCCGTAGTGAAGCGGTGAACCATTCGCGCCGAAGAGCAGCCGGTATTCGCCGAGGAACATGCGCGCGCGCTCGCGGTACACGGCGGCGCGAGCGGGATCGGTGCGGTCGCCCTCCAACCGGCACCACATGAGCGTGTAGAACGTGAACGCCCAGCCCGCGTAGTGGTCGAAACCACCCCGGGCACCGTCGACGTACCAGCCGTGGCCGCGGTACAACTCGTCGACTCGATCCAGCCCCGCGTCCAGACGCGCGGTGCTTTCCGACGCGTCGACCGATCGGAGAAAGGCGCCAACAACAACGGGAAACAGCTGCCAGTTACTCATCCGCGCGCGCTTTCCCTCGATTGCGGCCAGCCAGGAGACGACACGCTGGCGGACGGAATCGTCGAGAGCGTCCCAGATCCACGGCCGCGTCTCGGCCAGCGCAAGCGCGATCGAGGCAGCTTCGACCATCGCCTGCGAGCGGTGCGTGATCGGCGGCCACTTCTCGGGCCCGCGAGCGGTGGTTCCGGCCGCGAGTCCCTCTGCGTACCGCTCGACCAGCGCACCCCGTACGGCACCTCGCGCCCCCGCGAGCCGGTACGCAGCGAGCAGGAATGTCCGGGCAAAACCCTCGAGTCCGTCGACACGATGGCCGTGTCGGCTCGGACGACCGCCGGGAAGGTGGATCAGCGCCTGCCGCGGTGTCGCGTACGGCCGGACGCCCTCGAGCAGGTGGTCGGCGATCTGCTCCCAGTGCGCGCGCGTCCAGCCTGTGTACGCCGACCGCGCTCGGTCCTCCGGGGGAAGGTCGCGACTAAGATGAGAGCGACGCCCCATGGCTCCTAACGTCCGCGCACGATCGGCCGACCAGTCTAACCTTCGGTTCTCGGTCGTCGTCCCGACCCGCGATCGGCCTCACTCTCTCGCGCGATGCCTCGCGGCACTCCAACTGCAGGACGACTGCGGGGAGTTCGAGGTCATCGTCGTGGACGACGGTTCGCGGGCCGCCGACGACGTGTCCGCGGTTGTTGCCGCCAGCCCTCGGGCGCGACTCGTTCGCGTTCCGCCGGCCGGCTCGGCTGCAGCGCGTAACCGAGGCATCACCGAGGCCCGCGCACCGTCCGTCTTGATGCTCGACGATGACTGCGAGGCCCTGCCGGGTTGGGCGGCGGCCCTGCTGGCTGCGCTGGGGGACAGCACGCCGGTCGCGGCAGGGCGCTGCATCAATGCAGATCGGAGCGATTCCCTCTGCGAAGCGACGCAGACAGTCCTCGACTACCTCACGATTCAGTCGTTGCAGCCGAACGGCTCTGCGGGTTTCGCTCCGACCTACAACGTCGCCGGCAGGCGGGACGTGTTGCTCGAGATTCCGTTCGACGAACGCTACGTCAACTCGGGTGCAGACCGTGACTGGTGCAGTCGCCTCGCACAGCGCGGGTATCAGATCGCGCACACACCGAACGCTGTGGTCGAGCATCGCCAGACGCTCGATCTCGCAAGCTTCTGGCGGAAGCACCGCGCCTACGGCAAGGGGTCCGCCCGCTTCCATCGCGCGCACGGCATCGGCTTGGAGAGCCCACCGTTCTACGTCGGCCTCGTGCGTGAAGGTTTCGGACGGGGCGCCAAGGCCGGCCTGGCCGTCTGTGTGGCGCAGGCTGCGACCGCCGTGGGATTTGCGTACGAAGCGCTCGCCCGTCGCCGGGCTACTATGCGCGCGACGCCGGAGTAGCTCAGTGGTAGAGCAGCTCACTTAATGAGCCGGCCGCCGTCGGTTCGAGTCCGACCTCCGGCTCGGAGGATGCCGCCTCGCTCGGCGTTGCCCCCTGCCCCCTCCGCACTCACGAACTGCGCGCGCAATCGCGGCGTATGCAGGAGTCTGGAGAGTGCCCCCGGCCGGAATCGAACCAGCGCACGCGGTTTAGGAAACCGCGGCCAAGTAGCAGGAAGAACCTGCAAATCTGATAGATCTGCCGCCTTACGCGGCACTGCGCGCCAGAAACTGCGCCAGCTCCGCGGATGACGGGTCAGACCGCGCGGGCGCGGAGCGCGTTCGGCACGGCCCCGTGGGCCGTCGCGGCCGGCGAGCTCCTCGTAGCAGTCGAGCGTCGCTCTGGCCGTGCGTTCCCAACGGAAGTCGGCTGCCCGGCGGAGCCCGGCCGTTCGGAGCTGATCTCGGGCGTGTTCATCTCCGAGCAACCGGCGGAGGGCGAGGGTTAGCGCCTCGACCTGCCCGACTGGCACGAATTCAGTCGCGCCCTGCAGGTTTTCCGTCAGGGAGGAAGTGTCGGAAGCGATCACCGGAGTCCCAGTGGCCATCGCCTCGAGCGGAGGGAAGCCGAAGCCCTCCTCCCGCGAGGGATAGACCAAGACGGTCGCGCCCGCGTAGAGACCAGGCAGATCAGCCGAGTCGACATAGCCCAGGAGGTGGACGTGTCCCTGCAATTCGGGCGCCTTCAACCGCGTGAGCAGCTCGGCGTAGCCCCAACCGAGTTGACCGGCAATCACCAGGTGTTCGGGGCGGTCGCCGTCCCCTCTTAGGCGGCCGTACGCCTCGATCAAGAGCTCGAGGTTCTTGCGCGGCTCGATCGTCCCCACGAACAAGACGTATCGAACGGGCAAACCGTGCCGGCGGCGCACGCGTTCCGCGTCCGCGGCAGCGGAAGGCTGAAACTCGTCGCCGACGCCGTAGGGAATGACTCGCACGTGGTTCGCGGGGAGCGCCGGGACCAGGCGGTAGATCTCGTGCTCGACGTGGGCCGATGGGACGCTGACCAGGTCAGCACGCCGGATGCTCCTCGCGATCGCGGCTCGGTACAGCGGATGTCGCCGCAGCCGCGTGTGGACATCGGGGTGCGAAAAGGAGGTCATGTCGTGCACCGACAAGAGGTGTCGCTGGCGCCCGCGCGCGAGCGGGAGGAAGTACGAGGGCGAGTGGAGGACGTCCAATCCAAGCGCGCCAGCCGCGACCGGGAGCGCCACTTGCTGGAAGAGGAACCGCACCGGGCGCGGACGGAGCGAGGAAGTCCTGACGATGAAGTTCTGTGGCAGCCCCGCGAACGCGGCCCGGTCGTTCCGGTTGACGAAGATGGTGTAGCGGTTGTTGTCGTCCAGCTCGGCCAAGTGTCGGACGAGCCGTATCAGGTACCTGTCGACGCCTGTGGCTTCGGGCAGCAGAGGCGTGAGGTCTAGACCGATCCGCATAGGACGCTAGCGACGGGACAGCCACGCCGGGTCCGCCCGCGAGAACGCTGCCTTATCATTCCCCCTCTGGTGACCCCGGCAAACAGCGCGCGCGCAGGCGGTCAAGGGCGCGGCCTTCGGGTTGCCCAGGTCGTTTCGGCCTCGGAAGGGGCGGACTGGCTCGTCGAGATCGCCGCCGGCCTCAGGGATCGCGGCCACGATGTTTGCGCGATCGTCGACGCAGCCGAGGGGCGCCTCTCGGACCGGCTCGACTTCCTGCACGTCCCGTGGTTCGCCGCTCCCCTGGCACCCGAGCCCTCGTCCGCCGCGCGGGCGGGACCACTCGGCTTTGTGCTCCAGGCTTGGAAGACTCTTGCCGCGACGGTTCGGCTCGCGGTACTTCTCCGCCGCCTGCAGGTTGACGTCGTCCACACGCATGCCTTTCGCGCGATCCTGCTAGGTCGTCTCGCCGCACGGGCCGCGCGTGTCCCGATTCAGATCTCAATGGTGCCGGGTCCTTATCACTTGGGCGCGCCGGTTCAGCGAGCGCTCGACCGCCTGACCTGGCGCCTCGACGACCGCGTTGTGGCGAGCTGCGAATACACGAGGGAGCTGTATCTGGAGCTCGGCATTCCCGCAAATCGCCTCGCCTGCATCTACTACGGCGTGGATCCAACCCGCTTCGACCCCGAGCGCGCCGAGCCGCAT
>JALZOQ010000224.1 GCA_030913835.1 Actinomycetota bacterium
CTCGACGACAACGCGGTCGATGTGCGCGACAGGGGCACCGGCGAGGAGCGCCGTGTGCTGATCGACGAGCTCGGGAGCCTGCGCTGATGCCGCGGAGGCGCCGTTTCAGCGAGGATCCCTTCGGTCCGACTCTCGAGCGGCTGATGACGGAGACGGGCGTGACCTATCGATCCCTCGCCACGCAGACGAAGCTCTCGGCGGGGTACCTGAACCACCTCGTGCACGGCAACCGTCCTGTGCCCTCGAACGACATCGTGCGCAAGCTCGCCGATGCCCTCGGAGTGGAGCCGGAGCACTTCCGCGAGTACCGGCTGAGGGTGATCACCGAGCGGCTCGAGGAGATGCCGGACCTGATCGACAGGCTCTACAAGCGGCTCGGCGGCCGCGGCTAAACTCCCGGGCCTACGGGGCGTGGCGCAGCCTGGTTAGCGCGCTTGTCTGGGGGACAAGAGGTCCCCGGTTCAAATCCGGGCGCCCCGACTGAAAGGCCTAGATACGGGGCTTTCGAGTCAAGCGAACCGTAAAACCCTTTATCCCCCGAAAGTCGTCTGTCATGGATAGTAGGGGATCGGGTTCGGCGGGCAGCATCCCGGCGAGGTCGCGCCGAGCCTGCTCGCCAGCCACGCCATGACCGAGGGCCACAACGTCGGCAGCAGAGCAACGCCGTGCGCGCGCCCTGCCACGACTTCGTGCTGAATCGGAATCCCGAACGAATCATACGCCGAGATCGTCGCCTGGAAGGAGTAGGACGGGTCCTCCGCACTCGAGAACTCACCAGCCGTGAGCTCAGGGTCGGAACTCCGGATTCGACTGCCGTCTCGAAGCGGGAATCCGAGCGATCTGGCGCTTCGCGCCGCTGCTTATCTACTCGTGCGGGGACGTCTGATGGACCGACGCCGGATGAACATGCAGGCTCAATCGCCAGGAAGGCGACCCGCGGGGGACAAAACCTGCTGGCAGACACGTGAGACTTGAAGGTTGTTAGTGACGTAGGCACCAGTGAGATAGCCGTTCACGTCCGTTGTCTCGACCGAGAGGCTATTAAGTTGGTTGTTCAATTCAGGCAGACAGTCGCGGATCGTGTTCATCCGCCGCGTTAGACCGGTTATCTGGGTCTTGAGGCCAGCAACTTGGGCTTTGCCACTTTCTTCCAGCGCTTCAGCATTGGCGGAGATCTGTGCCTCCGCCTGCCCGATCCGGCGACTGTTGTTCGTCCCCTCGTCGTCGACCTGGGTCACTTGACGATCTAGTTCGTCGAGCCGGCCTGCTAGTACCACATAACCGACGATTCCGAGCGCAGCCGTTAGTAGCAATGCAGTGGCGGCTACGGCTAAAGCCACGCGAGCGATCACAAGCGCCCGTTTCGGGTCGTGTGTCGTTCCCAAAGGCTCCGGTGTAGCCATCGTGGACTCCTGTTTGTTGTCCGCAGTCGCTGGAAGTCACTTTTTCACCTCGCAGGGGCGCTGTCTAGGCAGCCGACGAGAAGTCCCTCCGGATGAGCGCCGGAAGCTTGTTGTGGTGGGGACGCGTTCACCCGTGCCCCGACCACGCATCTGCTGCGGCTAGCCGAGCTGGGCGCGCATCGCGCCGCCCGGGTGCTCCCTCATGTGCACGTTCACCTAGAAGCCGGCCGGGTTGGCGATGATCTCGTCGATCAGCGCCTGCGTCGAGCTCTGGCAGCCGCTCGAGTTGGTCCCCCTTGGAGTCGGTGTTGCCCGGTCCTACGGGCGAACGGCGGGTGTGGATTCGGCGCTTTTCCGGAGCGTCAGCCGGCGTTGCGCCAGGCCGTCGCGATATCGGAGTACTCCGCGACCGCGGTCTGCGCCGTCGGGATGTGCTCCTTGACGGCGGCCACGCTCTCTTCGTCGGTCGGATCGGCGAACGCGACCTGCACGGCCCCGTCGGCGAGGAAGCGCACGGGGACGGCGGCGTGCTCGAGCCCGACCTCGCGCGGCAGGAGGCGAAGCGCCGCGCCGTCGACGCCGACCCCCGAGATGTTCACGTACGGCAGTCCCCACTGCTCGGAGAGTGTCCGCGCGAGGTCCGACTCGAAGACGAGACGCTGAGTGATCAGAACGCGTCCGACTCGCTCGCCGCTCTGCCTGCTCTCGACGAGAGCAGCGGCCAGCTGGTCGTCCGTGATGTAGCCCTTGGAAACGAGGAGATCGCCGAGCCGAGGCGGCGAAGCCGCGCTCAGGTCACCGAGCATTGTGGCTGCACTCACGCAGCTTCGCGTGGGGCGCGCTTGAGCTGCGAGACCTCGGCATTGCGCTCGGCAAGGGTACCTTCGAGGTCGGACACGCGGCGGCGGAGGGTCTCCGTCGTCGTCACGAGCTCGATGAACGCGCGCTGGCGCTCACGGAGCAATGATTCGACCGCCCTCAGCTTGGCTTCCGGGTCGGCGATCTCAACCGCCGTGGCGACCGAGGGAAACTCCAGGGACGTCGGTGGGGCGAACGCCGCCGAGTCCACGCGCTGACCGTGGCTGGGCTCCTCGCCGTGGGTCTGCTCCGCGATTGCCTGCGCGAGCGCGAGCCATGAGATGTGCCCGGCCTCGATCAGGATTTCGCCGAGCCTCTTGCCGGTACTCCGCTGCTCGTGCAGGGCCTCGTGCAGCTCGTCGCGCGTGATCGCGCCGGCGGCGACGAGCACCTCGCCGATCGGACGCCAGCCCGGGTCGTCTGGACGTACGGAGCTGAGCTCGATCGGAGCGGGCGGTCCAGTGGGAGCCGCCGCGAGGGCTGGGGTGATGAGTAGGTTGGTCATTCCGCAGATCGAGATGGACGCCAATCCATCTCTCCGGGCACATCATCGGTGTGCACTCCGTGCTTGCCTATCCCACTGTTGAGGGACATTCGCAAGACGGGTTTACGCTGGGAAAACGCTTGATTCCGCTGGTCTGATCGCACGCGACGAACGGGGGTTCGCGTCCGTGCGGGGCCGGCGAAGGGTTGGAAGTCGTCATCGCCGAATGACACACTACGCCGCGCACCTGGCGGCCCTTTCCCATGCGACGACTCCTCATCCTTCCGCTGCTGCTCAGCCTGCTCGCGCCCGCGCCCGCGGCCGCGGCCGCACGCGGCACGGTGGTGCCGCCGCGAGTCGCGATCTTCTACTACTCGTGGTACAGCACGGGGCCCCGAGACGGCGCGTACGTGCACTGGGCCCAGAACAACCGGCCGGCGCCCTTCGAGATCGCCTCTAACTTCTACCCGGCCCGAGGTGTCTACTCGAGCAGCGACCCGGCCGTCCAACGCGCCCAGATGCGAGAGATCCGCCGCGCAGGCGTGGATCAGGTGATCGTCTCCTGGTGGGGGACGGGCTCGGTGGAGGACCTCCGGCTGCCCGCGGTGCTGGCCGCCGCGCGGCGGGAGCGGCTCACTGTGGCGCTGCACGTCGAGCCCTACGGAGGACGTACGCCGGCGACCGTGGCCGCGGACATCGAGCACTTTCGCCCCCGGGGGATCACCGACTTCTACGTCTACGACCCGCTGTCCGCGCCCGCCGCCGACTGGGCGGTCGCGAACGCGGGCCTGGCAGGCGTGCGGATCTTCGCCGGGACCGGCCTGGCCGGGTTCGCTGCCACGGGAAAGTTCACCGGGCTCTACACGTACGACATCGTCCAGTACCGCGCGGCGTCTTTCGCGCGCATCTGCCAGCAGGCACGGGCCAAGCATCTGCTCTGCGCGCCTTCGGTCGGGCCGGGGTTCGACGCGCGGCGGTCGACAGGCGCGACGGTGGTTCAGCCCCGGCGTCGCGGCGCCACGTACGACGGCATGTGGAAGGCCGCCCTGAACGCCGCGCCGGATCTCGTCACCATCACGAGCTACAACGAGTGGCACGAGGGGACGCAGATCGAGCCCGCCCGCATCCAACCCGTCTGGGCGGGCTATGGGAACTACGAGGGCGCGTGGGGGAGACGGGGCGACGCAGCCGAGGGCGCGTATCTCTGGCGGACGGCGATGTGGAGCGCCCTGTTTCGCTCCTAGCGCACGAAGACGTCGGCTCCGCAGCCCCACACGAGCGCGCTGAAAACGTCCCCTTCGACGCCGCGGAGGGAGCGGTGCTCGAGGTCGACCGCCACGTCGTCCCAGGCTTCCAGGCCCAGCGCGCCGGCGCCCTCGTCGGCGCCGTAGCAGAGGAGACGCTCCGCCGAGAGCACGTTTCGGCGGCCTGAGGCCCGCCGCGCGATGCCTTCGAGCTCGCGCAGCTCCTCGAGCGGGTCGATGCGGACGTTCGAGTCCGACCCGATGCAGATCCCGATTCCGCGCTCGCACAGCCGCTCCGCAGGCGCAAACCCGTCACCGAGGTTCGCCTCGGTCGTCGGGCAGACGCAGACCCTCGCGTCCGCGTCGCGTAGCAGGTCGAGCTCCGCGTCGGAGGCATGCGTAGCGTGCACGACGGTCGTTCGGCTCCCGAGGCAGCCGGCGCGCCCGAGGAGCTCGACAGGGCGGACCCCGTGCTCGGCGAGGCATTCCTCGATCTCACGCGGCTGCTCGTCGGCGTGGATGTGCAGCGGGAGGCGTTCCCGCTCGGCGTAGCGGCCGAGCTCCTCGAGCCAGTCCGCAGGGCAGGCGCGGACCGAGTGGGGAGCAACGCCGACCGCGATCCCGTCGCCCCGTAGCTCCTCGAGCTCGCGGAGGTATTCGGCCACGCTCGCCTGTCTGAAGCGGTCGATCCCGCCGCGTGCGTACGCGGCATACAGGATGACGAGCTCGATCCCGGCCTCCTGCGCCGCTGCGGAGGCGGCGCGCGCCTCCTCGAGGCCGAGGTAGTGGAACTCGCCGACCGCGGTGTAACCGGCCGCGAGCATCTCGTCGTAGGTCGCGGCGTAGTCGCGCCTGACCGTCTCGACCGTCTGCCGGTCGGCCTCCGCGAGCATGGTCTCGCGCCAGGCCCAGAAGTCGCCACCCTCCGTGCGCCCACGCAGCGCGCGCTGGAACGTGTGGCTGTGCGCGTTGACGAAGCCGGGGAGCGGAAGCAACTCGGTCACCCGCGTATCCTTCCATCGTGGCCGTCCGCGCCGTTCCCGCTTCGCTCCAGCAGCTGCCGAACGCGCTCACCCTGCTGCGCCTGGCCCTGATCCCGGTCTTCGTCGGGCTCGTGCTGGGTGCCGACGACGGGTACAGCTGGCCCGCCGCGATTGTCTTCGCTACCGCAGGCGTCACCGACCAGGTCGACGGCTTTCTCGCTCGCCGCTGGCGGGTCGAGTCGGCGTTCGGCAAGATCGCCGATCCGCTGGCCGACCGACAGAAGATCGACGCCGCGGTCATCCTCCTGTGGCAGGCGGGCAGGCTGCCGTGGCTCGCGCTCGCGATTCCGGCGCGCGACATCGTCCTGATGGCCGGCTATCCGCTGCTCGCCGGCCGCGGCTACGACTTCGAGGTCAACCTCGCTGGGAAGGCCGCGACGTGGCTCCTCTACGCCTCGCTCGGGTTCACGATGATCACGCGCGACGGCACCGACTGGCCACTCTGGCTGTTCTGGATCGGCTTCGCGCTGGCGGCGCTCGCCGCTGTGCAGTACGCCGTGAAGGCGCGCAGGGAGGTTAAGGGGTGAAAGCCGCGAGGCGATGCCGTCGTCAGGAAACGACCGGTCGACCCGATCGCCCGCCCGGAGGGCGGCCATGAAGGCCGTCCTCATGGCCGGCGGGGAGGGAACTCGCCTCCGCCCGCTGACCTCGAACCAGCCCAAGCCGATGGTCCCGGTCGTCGGCAAGCCGTGCATGGAGCACATCCTCGAGCTCCTGAAGGCGCACGGACTGGAGGACGTTGTCGTCACCGTCGCGTTCCTCCCGCAGGCGATCCGCAGCTACTTCGGCGACGGCGACTCGCTCGGGATGCACATCGAGTACTCGGTGGAGGAGTCGCCGCTCGGCACCGCCGGTTCGGTCCGGCTCGCGACCGGCAAGCTGGACGACACCTTCCTGGTCATCTCGGGCGACGCGCTCTGCGACGTCGATCTCACTCGTCTCATCGCGTTCCACAAGGAACGCGAAGCGTCGGTGACGATCGGACTGAAGTCGGTCGAGAACCCGCTCGAGTTCGGGATCGTCGTCACCGACTCGGAAGGCCGCGTCGAGCGCTTCCTCGAGAAGCCCTCGTGGGGCCAAGTCTTCTCCGACACGATCAACACCGGCATCTACGTCCTCGAGCCGGAGGTGCTGAAGCACGTCCCGACCGATCGTCCGTACGACTTCTCCAAGGAGCTCTTCCCGCTGCTGCTGGAGATGGGCCGGCCGATCTATGGGCTGCCGCTCGAGGGCTACTGGCAGGACATCGGTGACCTCGACCAGTACCGCCAGGCGAACTTCGACGCGCTCGACGGCAGCGTGAACCTCTCCGTCCCGGGCGTGCGCCTGCGCGGGAACGTGTATGCCGGTGAAGGCGTGGAGTTCGACCTCGACGCGGTCGAGGGGCCGGCCTACATCGGCAACTACTGCCGGATCTCACCGGAGGCTACGGTCGCGCCGTACTCGGTGCTCGGGAACAGCGTGACGCTGCGCGACGGCGCGCGAACGAGCCGCGCGGTGATCGACTCGTCCACGCACATCGGCACGAGCGCCATCGTCGAAGGCGCGGTTATCGGCCGCAACTGCGACCTGCGCGCACACGTCCGCATCCACGAGGGCGTGGCGATCGGCGACGAGGTCACGATCGGCGCCGAGGCGGTGATCATGCCGGGCGTCCGCATCTATCCCTACAAGGAGGTCGAGAGCGGCGCGCACATCCACGACAGCCTGATCTGGGAGTCCCGCGCAACGTCGCGCACGTTCGGCAAGGACGGCGTCGCAGGCCTCGTCCAGGTCGACGTGACGCCCGAGTTCGCGGTTCGCCTCGCCGCGGCTCTCGGCACGGCGCTGAAGCGCGGTGCCCGCGTGGTCGCGAGCCGGGAGTCGCCCTCCGCGTGCCGCATGATCAAGCGCGCGATGGTCTCCGGCGTCAACTCGACGGGCGTCGACGTCGCCGATCTGCGCGTGCTGCCCGCCGCGGTGAGCCGCCACCTGCTGAAGACGCACGGCTACGACGCCGGGTTCCACGTGGGCACCTCGCAGAGCGACCCCGAAGTCGTGCAGATCCGCTTCTTCGAGCAGCCGGGGATTCCGCTGACGCCCGGGCTGCAGAAGGAGATCGAGAAGCACTTCACGCGCCACGAGCTCCGGCGCGTCCCGTACGCGGACGTGGGCAACGTCACCTACCCGGCCCGCGTGCGGGAGAGCTACGCGCAGGATCTCCTCTCGGGGCTCGACATCGAGTCGGTGCGCGCACGCGCATTCCGCATCGTCATCGACTACTCCCATTCTGCCGCCTCGTTCGTGCTTCCCCTCGTGCTCGGCCCGCTCGGAGTCGAGGAGGTGTCGGCGCACGCGTTCACCGACCGGGGCGTGGGAGGGATGCTGAGCGTCGACGAGGCGCTCGACCAGGCCAAGCGGCTCGTGCGCGCGATCGGCGCCGACCTCGGCGTGGTGTTCGACCGTGCGGCCGAGCGGCTCTATCTCGTCGACGAGCAGGCGAACGAGATCCCGGTCGAGCAGACGCTGCTGCTGTTCTTGAGCCTGCTCGGCTCGAACGGACGCGTGGGCAAGCTGGCGCTCCCGATCACCGTGACCAGCCAGGCGGACGCCGTGCTCGAAGGGAGCGAGCTCGAGGTCGTGCGGACGGGCGCCTCGTTGCCGGAGCTGACCAAGGTGGCCGCGGGGGACGGCTTCGTCTTCGGAGGCGCGGTCGGCGGCGGCTACGTCTTTCCCGAGTTCCTGCCGGCGTACGACGCGGTGGCGAGCCTCTGCAAGCTGCTGGAGCTGCTCGCCCCGCGCCGGCAACCGCTCTCAGAGCTCGTGGCCGCCCTTCCCCGGCCGGCGCTCGTCCAGCGCGACGTCCCGTGTCCATGGGCGCTGAAGGGGCTCGTGATGCGAGTGCTCGCCGAGCGGGCGCAGGGCCGCGAGATCGACACGCTCGACGGGATCAAGGTCTTCGAAGAGCGCGGCTGGACACAGGTGCTGCCCGATCCCGATGAGCCGGTGGTGCACCTCTTCGCCGAGGGCGCGACGCCCGAGGAATCGGAGGCGCTTCTGACCGAGTTGCAGGAGCTCGTCGAAGAGATCATGACCGGGCAGGAAGCGGCCGTTCGAAGTTGAAGGGTAAAGTTGAGGTTGACCCCTTGAGGTCGCGACTGCTTTACTGAGGCAGGTAGCCGTCCAGCGAGCGAAAGGCGCACGTGGAATCGTTCCCCGATCTTCCGAATCTCTCCGACGCGGATCTCGAGCAGCTGATCAACGACCTCACGAAGGAAGAGCGCGAGGTCTCGTACCGGCGCAGGATCCTGCACGGGCAGATCGACCTTCTGCGCGCCGAGCTGGTCGCGCGGCTGCAGAAGACCGGGGGCCAGAGCGTGCTCGACCGCGTCAACGTCGACGCGCTGACCGACATCCTCGCCTCGAAGGCGCCGCCGCCGTCGTAGGCGTGCGGAAGCGAAATGAGCCATGTCTATTGCCCCGAGTGCGGGTTCCAGAACCCGGAGTCGGCCAGCTACTGCTCGAAGTGCGGCGCGCTGCTGCAGAAGGACGAGCCCGTCGAGACCACGATGCAGTTCACGCCCGAGGAGCAGGAGGAGATGTCGCCGCTCGAGGACGCGGGCGTGAAGGGGCCGGCGCTGATCGTCCGCTCCGGCGGGGGCAGGGCGGGGGAGACCTTCGTGCCGGAGAACGACCGCACGACGATCGGCCGCTCGCCCGAGTGCGAGATCTTTCTCGACGACGTCACCGTCTCGCGCAAGCACGCCATCCTCGTGCGTACGCCCGAGGGGTTTCGCATCGAGGACCAGGGCAGTCTGAACGGCACCTTCCTGAACCGGCGACGGATCGAGGCGGGGGGACTCTCCGACGGCGACGAGGTGCAGGTCGGCAAATATCGACTGACCTTCAGGGCGAGCTGAGATGAGCACAGCCGAAGCCCAGCGCGGTCAGCGCATGCTCACGATCGGAACGCTCTGCAACCGGCTGAAGGCCGAGTTCCCGGACATCTCGATCTCGAAGATCCGCTATCTCGAGGACCAAGGCCTGCTCGCGCCGCGCCGCACGCAGGGGGGCTACCGCCTCTTCAACGAGGAGGACGTCGAGCGCCTCGAGACGATCCTGCGCCTGCAGCGCGACGAGTTCCTGCCGCTCCGCGTCATCCGCCAGGAGCTCGCCTCCTCGACGGGGACGAAGGAGCGCAAGCGCCGGCGGTCAGGTCTCGCGGCGGTGGAGAGCGAGCTCGACCTCCCTGAGCTGTGTGAGCGCGCCGACATCGCGGTCGAGCTCGCCAAGGAGCTGGAGGAGTACGGCCTGCTCGCCCCGCGCGTGGAGGAGGGCGAGAAGCGCTACCGCGAAGCGGACGCCGACATCGCCGCGGCGTGCGGCAAGCTCTCGAGCTACGGGATCGCGCCGCGCCACCTGCGCGCGTTCCGGACCTCCGCCGATCGCGAGGCCGGTCTGCTGGAGGCGCTCGTCGCCCCGGCGTTGCGCTCGCGAAACCAGGAGCGGCGCCAGTCGGGGCTGGAGGATCTGCAGAACCTCGCGGAACTGGCTCAGGAGCTCTCGCAGCTCCTCTTCTGGCGCGATCTGCGGGAGCTTGCCGGGTCGTGACGGCGGTCGACCTGCGCAGCAAGATCCGCGAGGTTCCGGACTGGCCGACGCCCGGTGTGGGCTTCAAGGACATCTCGCCGCTCCTCGCCGACGCGGCGGCGCTTGAGGAGGCGATTCGTGGGCTGTCCGGCTGGGTCAGGGACCAGGAGCCGGATCTCGTCCTCGGGGCCGAGGCGCGCGGCTTCATTCTGGGCGCAGCGATCGCGAGGGAGGTCGGTTGTGGCTTCCTGCCGGCCCGACGGCCGGGGAAGCTGCCGCCTGAGACGGTCAGCGTGAACTACGCACTCGAGTACGGCCAGAACTCGCTCGAGCTGAACCCGAACCTCATCGAACGCGGCACGCGCGTCGTCATCCACGACGACGTTCTCGCAACAGGAGGGACGGTCGGGGCGCTCGGCGGTCTCCTGGAGCAACTCGGCGCCGAGGTCGTCGGAGCGGCCTTCATCATCGAGCTGACCTTCCTGAACGGCCGCGAGAAGCTTGGCGACTTCCCCGTGCACGCGCTGATTACGTACTGATAGTCACAACGGGGGACGGTTTTGCCGTCCGGGCAGCCGATTAGAACGGTGCCATGTACGACGCGCTCACGGGCCGGTACACCTTCGGGTGTCCAACCGGCGGAGCGACGAACGTAGCCCTCTCGTCGTTTCGCACACTCGAGCGCCTGCCTGGAGCCGCGCATCCGTGCGTCTACCAGGTTCGCTTCGCATGTGCGTGCGGCGGCGAGCACGAGGGCCTCGTCAGCCACGACGAGCTCGACTGGGCGCCGCTCGGGCTCGCCGGCGGGACGTTCTTCAACCTGATGACCGCGCGCCTCGACGCGCTCGCGGACGAGCTCGCCGACGTTGCAAGCCGCCAGATCGCGTCAGGGGAGTGGCCGTGGAGCTTCTTCTGCTACCCGGAGGACCGTCCGCGTCCGGTCTTCCCGTCGTCCTTCTTCCTGCTCGCGCCGGGCGACGGCTCGGTCGGCCTCGCGGTGCGCTGCCCAGCCTGCACCCAGGTCTCCGTCAACCTCGTTTCCCACCAGCACCTCGACCTTCCGTTCCACAACGACCGCGAGATCGGAGTCGTCGAGCACGTGTTCGACGGCGACGCGAATCGGATGATCGAGGAGTTCCAGGCCGAGCTCTACTCCGCGCGCTTCGATGCTCGCCGCCTCGGTCTGTAGAGCCCAGCGCGTCCAAAACGCGTCGAATTCCGTTCTCTGGGTACTGAGACGGAAGAGGTGATGCGCATGTACGGATTGGCGAGAGGAACGATCACGCTGATCGGAGCCGCCGTAGCCGGGGTTCTGATCTGGCTTGCCACGCAGGCGGACGGCGCGACGACCGGCGGCTACTGGACGATCGTGGGCCTGCTTGCCGCCGCTGGTCTGACGATGGCGTTCTCGCAGATCCTGGGTGGTTGGACGAAGTGGGGGTGGCCGCGAATCTCGGGCAGCGTCTTCCTGGTCGCCTTCGTGCCGGTCCTGATCGCGGCGGGGTGGGTCATCCTCGCCGGGCAGAGTGACCCGAACTGGTTCAGCCGCCACGCGACCTCATGGGCCGGCGACATCGGCCTGGGCGGGTTGCTCGAGAGCATGCTCGAGGCGCTCTCCGTGCTGGCGTTCGGCGTCGGGCTCGTGTTCGGGCTCACGTTCGACACGACCGGGCCGCGGACTCGTACTGTGGTGGACGAGGGGGAGACGGTTCGGCCGGTCCCCGCGGACGACGTTCGCACGACCACCGACGAGACCGCCGACGAGCCGCTCGCGGCAGAGCGGGCGACGACGACGGACACGCGGAGGGACGGCGAGTACGCGACGACTTCGACTC
Source organism: Actinomycetota bacterium (assembly GCA_030913835.1). GTDB lineage: Bacteria > Actinomycetota > Thermoleophilia > Gaiellales > Gaiellaceae > UBA5186. The sequence goes on from JALZOQ010000224.1 coordinate 11,437, forward strand.
GCACGGTGGAGCCCGATCCGGAGCCTCCGCCGCGCGCCGGGGGCCCGTCGGACACCTAACAGGAAGGCTCGCTCCCTAGCGAGAGGGATTAGCTCATGGCCCGGGTATTCCGATACTCGGGTCATGGACGCCCTTCAGCCGCAGAGGGCGCGTGGAATGGTGCTGCTCTCTCAGCACTGCTCAGCGCTCAACACCGCAGAAGAGCCGCAGCAGCCGGCCGCCGATCGCCTGGAGACCCTGATCGGTGGCGAGCTCGCCCGGTTCCTGCTCACCGCGCTCGTTCGCGACCGCAGTCCCCGCGCCGCGGCGTCAGCCGCCAGCGCCTAGCTAGTCGCTAGTCGCCGAAGCGCCGGACGAACAGGAAGATCGCGCCGACCGAGAGCGCGCCGAGGATGAACGCCGTCGGACCGGACACGCCGATCGCCAGCATCCCGATCCAGATGTAGAGGCCGAGCCCGAACGCCCACAGGAACGACGTCACACCACGATCGATCGACGGCGGCCGCAGGTGCATCGCCGAGCATCCTAGAGAAGTCGCACGCGGGAGTGGGGGCGGAAGGAACATTTATCCCCACAATTATCCACAGCTAATGGAAGCGATTGTGGAATTGTGGATAGATATTCCGTCGCAAATTGCGACAAGAGAATTCGAACTGGCCTTGCGGACACCGCTCAAGCCTTCTAGATTGCGAACTGCGTCGAGCACGGAGCGCAAGTAGGTCGAAACCGCTCGCGAAGACCGTACGAGGAAGGCCGCAAGGCCCGAGATCGGAAAGTCAACGTGAGCGGTGGACGAAAGCGCCACCGGCTCGGCGTATCTTTTTGGTCCGACCCAGAACCCTGCCGGCGGCGGTGGGGCGTTCGGCGTGGGGACCCGGGACCGAGAGCCGACGGAAGGCCAAAAAACCTCGTTCTCGCAAATTGCGGCTGTTCGTTCGGGAGGGGCCTTGCGTCGCCGGTCAAGTCCCACTAGGTTCTCTCTTGCGTCGAGCACGGAGCGCAAGTAGGTCGAAACCGCTCGCGAAGACCGTACGAGGAAGGCCGCAAGGCCCGAGATCGGAAAGTCAGCGTGAGCGGTGGACGAAAGCGTCACCGGCTCGGCGTATCTTTTTGGTCCGAGACGGGCGCGGGCGGGAGAGGCCGGTTCAGGTCGTTCATGGCTCGACTTGACATAACACCGGTTATCTTGCATTCGACTCGGGCAGCGCCGGCGTGTTTGGACTCGTGGCCGGTGCGGCAAGAGACGAGAGGCGGATGACGGTCGAGACGGTCGAGAAC
>JALZOQ010000248.1 GCA_030913835.1 Actinomycetota bacterium
CGCCTACCACGTCCAGCACGTCGGACGGGCGGACAAATTCAACTACCGGCGCACCGCCGTGTACTACGAGCCCGGCGGAGCAGCGATCGCGATCCGGCTCGCGCGGCAGCTCCGCGTCGTCACGAAGCCGCTACCGGGCGGCTCGGATCCGCGCCACGTAGTCGTGATCGTCGGGCCCCACCGCGGCCCGGCTTAGCTCAAAGAAAGGGGGCTGAGGCGCCGCTTGCGACGCCGACGCAGGATTCGCGGCTCGGCCGCGGATCCGTCTGGGCTCCCTTACCGCGCCGCTCGCCGTTAGAGCAAAGGCGTGCGCAGCGCGGAGAGCTTCTCTTTGAGCTGCGGCGGCATCGGCTCGGCGACGGCCTGGCGCACGTACCGGCGCAGGTGCACCTCGAACCGGTAGCGCTTCCTACAGTACGAGCACAGTTCGAGATGCGCCTCGGCCTCGAACATCTCGGCGTCGGAAAGCTCGCGGTCGAGGTACGGCTGCAACACCTCTTCGCACTTCGCGCAAGGATCAACGGCCATCGGTCGTTCCCACCGCTTCCTCTGCCAACTCGCGCTTCAGGATACGCCGTCCTCGATGCAAGCGTGACATGACTGTCCCGATCGGGATGTCGAGGATCTGGGCCGCGTCGGCGTAGGTGAAGTCGCCGATGTCGACGAGGACGACCACGTCGCGGAAGTCGTGGGGAACCGCGGAGAGCGCGGAGACCACGTCGTCCTGCGAGAGCCGTTCGACGACCCGTTCCTCGTCCTGGGCCGGGCCGCTGGATTCCTCGAGCTTGTTGTAGAGGAAGTAGTCGCCTTCCTCGAGCGGCTGTGTGTCGGGCGTCCGCTGCTTCTTTCGTCCGCGGTCGATGTTCAGGTTCGTGAGGATCCGCAGCAGCCAGGCGCGCAGATTCGTGCCCGGTGTAAACGACCGCCAGCTGCGAAACGCGCGCGCATAGGCCTCCTGCATCAAGTCCTCCGCCTCCTCGCGGGAGCCGGCGAGGTGTCGGGCCACGCGGTACACCTGATCGGACAGCTCGAGCGCCTCCTCCTCGAATCGCACACGGTCACGCGATTCGGTTGCCAGGCGCCGCGCGTCGGTTTCGGGCGTCGTCTCGCTCATCGCGCGCACCCTAGCAGCGCCTTCTCAGAGGCTTGAACGCCTCCAGAAGCCTCTGCATTCCCGTTAGCTATCGCGCTGAACGGGTAGGAGGAAGCCAACGACGAGGGGGATCGATGCAGGGGTACACGGTCGTAACGAGCGACGATTCGAAGGTCGGGCACGTCGTCGGCGAAGTCGGCGCGAACCTGATCGTGGAGCATGGGCACGTCCTGAAGTCCCACCGCCCGCTCCCGCGTGCGCTCGCGCACGTGGACGACGAAGAGCAGATCGTCCGGGCGACCGTGTCGAAGTCGATGCTGGAGGAGGCTCCGAAGGTGGCTGCGGACGGCAGCGATCTCGACCAGGGCGAGGTCGCGCGCTACTACGGTCTCGCGGCTGGAGAGGCAGAGCCGGAGACGCAGGGCGCCGGCGTCGTCACCCCGGACGATCCGGCCCGCTCGGTCGAGGCCGACCGGGAGGCCGCGGGCATGCCTGCGCCCGAGGAAGAGCGAATCGCAGCGCGCAAGAATCTGGAAGGCGGCGAGCCCGTCGGACCACCGTCGCCTGGTCTGCTCGGGGACCGAACGCCCGACAGCGACGTTCGCTAGACCGCCTAAACGGCCAGGGCTTCTCGAAAGCCCGACTTGGCCATCAGCCCGAGGATCGCCTCGCGGTCGGTGCGCTCGTCGTCCCACGAGAGCGTGACTTGACCCATCAGGTTCGCGTTCGCGGCTTCCAGCCCGTTGTGGCCCTCGAGCGCCTTCGCCAGCCGCATCACACAGCGTTCGCACCGGATGCCGGTGACCTGAATCGTGTCGTTCACGGTCGCCACGCAGGTCAGTCTAGGCAAAGGTCCGAGTGACGAGATCCGCTGCCGCGGCGCGGGGGTCGAGCGCGAGCTGCAGGTCGGCTTCGCAGCCCGCGGCGTCGAGCGCGTCGAGCGCAGCGACGTCAGCCAGCGTCTCTCTCAGCTCGGCCCACAGCTCCGCGACGTGGACCGCGCGCTCGCCGTCGGGATGGACCAGCTCTGCCCGCGGCCCGAACCTGGCGGCGGCCCAGCGGTTCTGCGCGTAGTCACCCCGGTCTGCGGGATTGACCTCGCTCGGCCCGCGCTGGAGCGCCCAGCGGCAGAGCTCGCGGACGAGCGCGACGAACGCAGTCGAGCGCGCGAGCGACGTAGGCTGGTCGGGCATCCGGATCTCCAGCGTCCCAAGCCTCGGGTGAGGCCGAACGTCCCACCAGATGCGCGTGTAGTCCGCCGTCACGCCGATGCTCACCAGCCGCTCGACCCAGTCCTCCCAGCCGCGGTAGGAGCCGAACGCCGGCGGACCTCCGGAGCGAGGCAGCTCCGCGAGCACGAGCGCGCGGTTGGACGCCATGCCGGTCGCCCGGCCGGCGAGGTACGGCGAGTTCGCCGAAAGCGCAAGCACGAGTGGCAGCCAGGGAAGGATCGCCTCCAGCGCCGCGTAGCACTCGTCCGGTCCCGGCATCGCCACGTGCACGTGGAGGCCCTGGACGCCTTGCCGCCGTGCCGACACGCCCGCGTAGTCGACGAAATCCGTGTAGCGAGGCTCCTGCACCACCGGCTGAGCCTCGGGATCGGCGAAGGGATGCGAGCCAGCCGCGGCCACGACGAGCCCGTGCGCCGCCGCCGCTTCGCGCGCGGCCTGGCGAAGTGCGCCGAGCGCTGCTCCGGCCTCGTCGGCATCGGCACAGGGCTCGGTGGCGAGCTCGCACACCGAGGCGAAGAGCTCGGTCTTGACC
>JALZOQ010000259.1 GCA_030913835.1 Actinomycetota bacterium
GTCCTTGACCTCGGCGGCGGCTCGACCGAGCTCGTCGCGGAGGCGCTGCGGATCAGCCTGGACATCGGGTCGGTCCGCCTGACCGAGCGCTTCCTCACCAGCGACCCTCCGACGGCCAGCGAGCTCGAGGACGCGGCCGCGGGGGTGCGCTCGCTGCTCGCCGAGCGCGTCCCCGACGACGTTCGCGCGTCGACCCGGACGGCTATCGGCGTCGCGGGGACAGTCACGACGCTCGCGGCGCTCGACCTCGGCCTCGCGGAGTACGACCGCGACCGCGTCCACGGGCACCGGATCGCCGCGGCCGCAGTCGACGAGCAGCTCAGGCGGCTGGCCGGCCTGCCCCTCGCGGAACGGCGCGAGCTGCCCGGACTCGAGCCGGAACGAGCCCCGGTGATCGTCGGCGGGGTACTGATCGTGCGCGAGCTGCTGCGCCACTTCGGGCTCGACGCGCTCGAGGTGAGCGAGCGGGATCTCCTGGACGGAATCGCGCTCGAGGCGGCCGAGCTGCCCGAGGCAATCGAGGGTGACGCGCCGCCGGGGGCGTACACGTGCTGCTGAAGCGCATCGTCGTCGTCGGCAGCGGCGGAGCCGGGACGAAAGCCGCCGAGAGCCTGCGCCAGCGCGGCTACGACGGATCGCTGACGCTCGTGACGGCGGATCCTCACCCGCCGTACGCGCGACCGCCGCTCTCGAAGGTGTACCTCCGCGGCGAGCTGGAGCTCGAGAAGTTCTTCCTTGCGCTACCGGACGAGCTCGACCTGCGGCTCTCGACGACCGTGACCGAGATCGCGGATCGCGAGGTAGTGCTCGACTCCGGCGAGCGACTCCCGTTCGATCGCCTCCTGCTCGCGACCGGCTCCGAGCCGCGGCGGCTGCCCGGTGCGGAGCTCACCGGAATCCACTACCTCCGGAACGTCGAGGACTCCGATGCGATCCACGAGTCCGCGCAGCCCGGCCGGCGCGCGGTCGTGATCGGCGCCGGGTTCATCGGCTCGGAGGTCGCTGCGTCGCTGCGGCAGCTCGGGCTGGAGGTGACCCTCGTCGAGGGCGGACGGCTCCCGCTGGAGCACGTCTTCGGCCGGGAGATCGGGGAGTTCTACCGCGACCTGCACGTCGCGGAGGGCGTCGAGGTGCTGACCAGCGCGAAGCTCGAGGGATTCGATGGCGACGGCTCGGTGCACGCAGCGCGACTCGATGACGGCAGGACGCTCGGGGCAGACCTGGTCGTCGTGGGGATCGGCGTGAGCCCGCGAACCGAGCTCGCCGAGGCCGCCGGCCTCGAGGTCGAGAACGGGGTCCTGGTGAGCGAGCGGCTCGAGACGAGCATTCCTGGGATCTACGCCGCCGGCGACATCGCGAATGCTCAGCACCCGTTCTACGGCGCCCGCCTGCGCGTCGAGCACTGGTTCAACGCCGCGCACATGGGCCCGACCGCAGCGGCCAACATGCTCGGCGGCGACGAGGCCTACGACCGGATCCCGTACTTCTACTCCGACCAGTTCGACACGAAGATGGAGTACTCGGGCTACGCGCCGAGCTGGGACGAGGTCGTCCTGCGCGGGGACCCCGGCAGCCGGAGCTTCATGGCGTTCTGGCTCGAGGAGGGCCGCGTGCTCGCAGGCATGAGCGTCAACGTTCCCGACACGACCGAATCGGTCGAGGCGTTGATCCGCGGGCGCGAGACGGTCGACCGTGCGCGGCTGGTCGACCCCGACACGCCGCTCGAGGCGGTTTAGTCCCCTAAATCAGCTTCCGCCGGCGGCGGCTCGTCCTCGGCCAAACGCCGCTGGACGACGGCGCGCGAGAGAATGCCGACGAGCCGTCCGTCCTCGACGACCGGGACGCGCTCGAGATCGCGCGACTCGAGCTCGTGGAACGCCTCGTCGAGCGGCATCTCCGCGTCGAGCGTGAAGACCGGCGGCTCGGCGATCCCACGCAGTTGCGTCTCGCGCGGGTCGAGCCCGGCCGCCACGACCTCGCGCACGAGCGTCTTGCGCGTGACCACGCCCACGAAGGCGCCGCCGTCCGCGCACACGAGCACAGCGCGCACGTCCGGATCGGACAGCTCCCGCCCCGCCTGCTGCGCCGTCGCCGAGTCCTGGAGGCAGCCCGGATCCGGCACCATCGCGTCGCGGACGAGCGTGTTGTTCACTGTCTCGGTCACGGGAAGATTCCGCGGGCGGTCAGGGCGGCTGCGACCTCCCGGATCCCGGCGACTAGCGCGGCGCTGCGCAGCGAGATCCCGCGCTCGTCGGACAGTTCCCAGACGCGGTCGAACGCGTCGCCGAGCTTCTCGGCCAGGCGCGCGCGGATCTCGTCGCGGCCCCAGAACAGCCGCCCGAGATCCTGCACCCACTCGAAGTAGGACACGGTGACGCCGCCCGCGTTCGTCAGCACGTCCGGAAGGACGAGGATTCCGCGCTCGGCGAGGATCGCGTCCGCCTCGACGGTCGTCGGGCCGTTCGCGCCCTCAGCGACGAGCTTGGCGTGGACGGCGCCCGCGTTCTCCGCCGTGACCTGGTCCTCGCGCGCGGCGAGCACGAGGATGTCGCACGGCAGCTCGAGTAGCTCCGCGTTCGAAATGTGCTCCACGCCCGGGAAGGTCTCGAGCGAGCCGTGCTCCTCCGCCCAGGCCAGCGCCGCCGCGATGTCGAGCCCCTGCTCGGAATAAGCGCCCCCGGACACGTCCGACACGGCCAGCACCTTCGCCCCCTTCGCCACGAGCTCCGTGGCGGCGATCCCGCCGACGTTGCCGAAGCCCTGGACGACGCAGCGCTGCTCGGCGAGATCCCACCCGAGCCGCCGGCACGCCTGCTCGATCACGATCACGACGCCCGCACCTGTCGCCTCGTGCCGGAAGAGCGATCCGCCGAGCGAGATCGGCTTGCCCGTGACGATCTCAGGGACTGCGTGGCCGACCTGCATCGAGTACGTATCCATCATCCACGCCATCGTCTGCTCGTTGGTGGCCATGTCCGGCGCGGCGATGTCTTCCTGCGGGCCGATCACGGGCAAGAGCTCCGAGGTGAACCGGCGCGTGAGCCGCTGCAGCTCCGCCTGGGAGAGCTCCTTGGGATTGCAGCGCACCCCGCCCTTCGCGCCGCCGTAGGGGAGCCGTAGCAGCGCGCACTTCCACGTCATCCACATCGCGAGCGCCGCGCACTCGCCGAGCGAGACCTCCGGGTCGTACCGCACCCCGCCTTTGGTGGGCCCGAGGACGCTCGAATGCTGGACGCGATAGGCCGCGTAGACCGCGAACCGTTGGTCGTCGAGGCGCACGGGCACGCTGACCATGAGCGCCCGTTCGGGGAAGCGGAGGCGCTCAGCGACCGACTCCGAAACGTCCGCATGCGGCAGCGCCTGCTCGAACTGGGTCAGCGCCTGCTGGAAGAGCGGCGTATCCCACTCGAGCGGCTGCTCGACCGACAGCTCCTCCAGCTCCGACACGCGCGCAGTGTAGTTGGGCCGCCGCGCCCGCCCGGACGGACGCGACGGCCCCGAACGGCTACGCGGCGCGGCCCGCAGG
>JALZOQ010000271.1 GCA_030913835.1 Actinomycetota bacterium
CCCCGGGCCCGAGCAACCCCCTCGGCACCCGCTGGATGGGCATCTCCTCGCCGGGCGTCGGGATCCACGGCACGAACAACGACAGCTCGATCGGCTACTCGGTGTCGCACGGCTGCATCCGCATGCACGTCGCCGACGCGGAGTGGCTGTTCAACCGCGTGGGCATCGGCACGCTGGTGTTCATCGTCGCCGCGTGACGCGGTCGCTCAAGCTCGGCGCACAGGCGGTGGTCGTCGCAGGCGTCCTCGCGCTGCTCGCGCTGCTCGTCTGGCGCGTGACGCACCCGCAGCAGAGCAACCTTCCGCAGCTCGTCCGGGCCGGCAAGAAGCCGACCGCACCGATCTTCTCGCTGCCACGGCTCGATCGAGGAGGACGCATCGAGCTAGCAGGGCTGCGCGGTAAGGCCGTCGTGATCAACTTCTGGGCGAGCTGGTGCCGTCCATGCAGGAACGAGGCGCCTCGCCTGCAGGAGGCGTGGACGACCTACGGCCCGGAGCGCCTCGTCGTGCTCGGGATCGACTCGCAGGACTTCAAGGGCGACGCGCGGAAGTTCGCGCGCAAGTACGGGCTCACGTACCCGATCGTCCACGACGCCGCCGGCTCGACGTACGGCCCGTACGGGCTCACCGGCTTCCCTGAGACGTTCTTCGTCAACCGGGCGGGCAAGGTGGTCGGCTACGTGTCGGGCGAGCTGACCCAGCAGGACCTGGCCGAGAACATCCGCCGCGCGCTCGCGTGAGAGCCGCGGCCGCACTCGTCGCGCTGCTCGCTCTGGCTGTCGCCGCGCCCGCGCCGGCGAGCGAGCGGCAGCCGACGCTCGCCGAGCTCGAGGGCGAGGTGATGTGCCCCTCGTGCCACACGACGCTCGAGGAGTCGAACTCCGCCGTCGCCCAGCAGATCAAGGCATTCATCCGCGTGCGAATCGCTCAGGGCAAGACGAAGTCGCAGATCAAGACGGAGCTCGTCGACAACTTCGGGCCGTCCATCCTCGCGGCGCCGCCGAAGCGCGGTTGGGACCTGCTCGCGTGGGCGCTGCCCCTCGCAGGGGTCGGCGTCGGCGCGGTCGTGCTCGGGATCCTCGCCTGGCGCTGGACTCGTGACCGCGACCGCCCGACCCGGGGCGGAGGCGCGAAGCTCGATCCCGAGGTCGAGCGCCGCCTCGACGCCGAGCTCGCGCGCTACGACGGCTGAGCGTGGCCGAGCGAATCCCGATCGCGTTCGTGGCGGGGTTCGTCTCGTTCCTCGCTCCCTGCGTGCTCCCGCTCGTGCCTGGCTACCTCTCCGCCGTCTCGGCGGTCGGCGTGGGCGAGCTCGGCCGGCCCGGAGTGACGCGGCGGGTCGTCCTGTCGAGCCTGCCCTTCGTCGCCGGGTTCACGGTCGTGTTCGTCGCGCTCGGTGCGCTGTCCGGCCTCGTCGGCGGCGCGCTCGGCGACCGGCGGATCCTCTACTCCGTCGCGGGCTTCGTCATCGTCGTGCTGGGCCTCGCGTTCATGGGCCTGCTGCCTTTCCCGGAGCGGTTGTTGGCGCCCGAGCTCGTCTCGTCGGCGCGGCGGCGTGGCTCGAGCGTGCTGCTCGGCGCGGCGTTCGCTGTGTGCGCGGCACCGTGCGTCGGGCCGCTGCTCGGGTTCATCCTCGTCCTCGCCGGCGACTCGAGCACGGTGGGGGAGGGATCGCTGCTGCTGTTCGCGTATTCCGTCGGCCTGGCGGTGCCGTTCGTGCTCGCGGGCGTGATGTTCACGCGGGCGATGGGCGCGTTCCGCTGGCTACGCGATCGCTATCAGGTGATCCGGGTCGTCAGCGGCGCGGTGCTCGTCAGCCTCGGACTGCTGCTCTTCTTCGGCCGCTACTGGTGGCTGAACGCAGGGCTCAGCCACGTGCTGGACTCGGTCGGGCTCGGCGGCTAGAGCTGAGGCGCCTCTAGGTCGAGGGTGCCTCGCCCGACGACGGCTTGTGCCGCCTCGAGCTGGACGAGCAGCGCTGCAACGTCGATCCCGCGATGCTCCGGGGCGTAGGGCACGAGCCGCCGCGCCGCCTTCTCCAGCTGCCGCTCGCAGCCGATGCGCCGCCCACGCCCGGCCTGGTACCACGCGACGGCGACGTGGACGAGCCCCTGCAGGAAGTCGCGCTCGGCGTGCTCCGCCGCGCGCCACGCGACCTCGAGCTCCTCGTGCGCCGCGAAGTACCGGCCCGTTCGAATCAGCTCGACGCCGCGCTCGAATTCCTCCATGTAGCGACCGTAACGCGCTACCCTCAGGGCCGTGGCGACGATCCTGTTGTGCGGGGCCGACCTCTTCTTTCGCGGGAAGCTCGAAGCGCTCCTCCCGGGGCATCGCTTCGTGACGACGGACAGCATCGATCCGCCCGACCTCGTCATCGCGGACATGGCGAGAGTCGACTGCGACGAGGTCGCGGACGCCTGGCCGGACATTCCGATCATGGGCTTCACGAACCACAACGACGCGGCCGGACTGCGGGCCGGAAACGCCGCCGGTTTCGACCAGGTGCTGGTGAAATCGGCCCTCGACGAGCGCGCGCCACAGCTGGTTGATGAGCTTCTAGCCTCGGTAGAGTAGCCCGCTCGTGACGTACATCATCGCCGAGCCCTGCATCGACATCAAAGACCTCTCGTGCGTGGATGTGTGCCCGGTCGACTGCATTCACCAGGCGGATCGCATCCTTGTCATCGACCCCGAGGAGTGCATCGACTGCGGCGCCTGCGAGCCCGAGTGCCCGGTCGAGGCGATCTTCCCCGAGGACGCTCTGCCCGACAAGTGGGAGCTCTTCGTCAAGATCAACTACGCCTACGGCGAGGGTCTCGACGTCGTGAACCAGCTCACGGACGCGTACGCGACCGAGCACAACGTCCAGAACCCGCCGCTCGAATAGCGCGGTCAGGCTCCGGGTGCGGCCACGTCGCCGAGCGCGCCACCCTTCTGCAGCAGGTCGGCGGCGTCGCGAAGCAGCGGCTGGGCGCCGAGCTCCGAGAAGATTCCATGCGCTTGCTCGAGCGCCGGAACCGCCTCGTCGCTGCGCTCGAGAACGAGGAGGCACCGTCCCGCTCCGAGCAGCGCTTCGGCCTGCTCGAGCCGGAAGCCGTACTCGCGCCAGGCGTCCGCGACTTCGAGGTAGTGCACCGCGGCTGCCTCGTCCTCCGACCGCGCCTCCTCGAGCACGGCGCGGCTCGTCAACACCATGTTCCGGAAG
>JALZOQ010000279.1 GCA_030913835.1 Actinomycetota bacterium
TTCCTCGGAGGCGCGATCAAGTCGTGGGTGCTCATCCCGGCCGACAACGGCCGCTGGCCGCAATACGCGTACCTCGCGCTGATCGCCGCCGTCGTGATTGTGGTTCGGCTGCGCGGCTGGGTGCGGATTCTGGCGCTCGCTCCCGTCCTGTACCTCACGGCGTTCGTGTGGGAGAACCTCCTCGTCCAGCAGCCGTCCGTGACGCGGCTGGTGCTGTTCGGCGCGCTGCTGATCGCGCTGATGCAGGTGCGGCCGCAGGGCCTGATGGGCACGGCGCGAGTGGAGATCGTGTGATGGCGGTCACCGAGCCGACGGCGCGCGTGCTCGAGCTGCGGGGCGTCGACAAGTCGTTCGGGGGCCTCTCCGTGATCCAGGGCCTCGACCTGCACGTCGCCGAGCGCGAGATCCTCAGCGTGATCGGGCCGAACGGGGCCGGGAAGACGACGCTCTTCAATCTGATCACCGGCATCTACGCGCCCGACGCGGGCGAGATCCTCCTGGACGGGCGCAACATCGTCGGGCTCGCGCCGCATCGGATCACGAACCTCGGCGTGGCGCGCACGTTCCAGACGCTCCGGCTCTTCCTGAACATGACCGTGAAGGACAACGTGATGGCGGCGGCCTTCGGGCACACGCATGCCGGGCTATTCCGCTCGATGGTCCGCACCCCAGCGATGCGTCGCGAAGAGAAGAAGATTGCCGAGCTCGCCGAAGAGCGGCTGGCGTTTTTCGGCCAGCGCCTGATGGGCTATCGCTGGAACCAGCCGGCGTACTCGCTCTCGTACGCGAACAGGCGCCGGCTCGAGATCGCGCGCGCGACGGCGACGAACCCGCGCATCCTGCTGCTGGACGAGCCCGCCGCCGGGATGAATCCGTCGGAGACGCACGAGATGACGGAGCTGATCGGCAAGCTGCGTGAGGACGGCGGCTACACGATCCTCGTGATCGAGCACGACATGCACGTCGTCGAAGGGATCTCGGACCGGGTCGTCGCGCTCGACCACGGGGTGAAGATCGCGGAGGGCTCCTTCGGCGAGGTCGCGACGAACGAGCGCGTCGTCGAGGCCTACCTCGGCCTGCGAACCACGGAGGCCAAGTGACCCATCCGGACAACGGTGATCGCGCGGAGCCGCTGCTCCAGGTCGAGCGCGTCAACACCTATTACGGCCAGATCCACATCCTCCAGGACCTGGATCTCGAGATCGGCGCCGGAGAGCTCGTCTGCCTGCTCGGCGGCAACGCGTCCGGGAAGTCGACGACGCTGAAGGCGATCCTCGGCATCGTGGAGCCGCGCACGGGGAGCGTCCGCTTCGACGGCGAAGACGTGACGCGCTGGTCGACCTCGGCCCGGATCGCGCGCGGGATGGCCATCGTCCCCGAGAACCGCCGACTCTTCGGGCCGATGAGCGTGCTCGAGAACCTGGAGATGGGCGCCTATCTGCACAAGGGCGGACGCAAGGAGGACTTCGAGCGCGTCTACTCGCTCTTCCCGCTGCTCTACGAGCGCCGCTCGCAGCTCGCGGGGACGCTCTCGGGCGGCGAGCAGCAGATGGTGGCGATGGGCCGCGCGTTGATGTCGCAGCCGAAGCTCCTGCTGATGGACGAGCCGTCGATGGGGCTCGCGCCGATTCTGGTCGAGCGAAGCTTCGAGATCATCGAGCAGGTGCACGCAGCGGGTGTCGCCGTGCTCGTGGTCGAGCAGAATGCCAACGTGTCACTCGGGATCGCCGACCGCGGCTACGTGCTCTCGACCGGGCGGGTCGTTCTCGCCGACCGCGCCGAGGCCCTCCTCGGCAACGAGGAGCTCCGGAAGGCCTACCTTGGCCGCTAGCGTCGCCGAGCGCACAGAGAAGCTTGCCCGCCTGGCGGCCCGCGTCGGCGCGAACGTCCAGGAGGGCCAGGACGTGTTCGTCCTGGTCATGGATCTGCAGCACGCGGCCATGGCCCGTGCGGTCACAGCGGCCTCCTACGACGCAGGCGCCCGGTTCGTCAGCGTCGTGTACTGGGATCCGCACGTGAAGCGCGCTCGGCTCGAGCGTGCCGCCACGGAGTCGCTCTCGTTCATTCCGGACTGGTGGGATCGAATCATCACCGAGTGCATCGAGCGCAAGGGCGCGTCGATCACAATCTGGGGCGATCCCCAGCCGGATCTGTTCGACGGCATCGATCCGGAGCGCTCCGGCGCCGACCAGATGCCGATGACTCCATCGGTTTGGGGGATGCTCGGCGGCGGCGAGGTGAACTGGACCGTCGTTCCTGCGCCGACCTCCGGCATGGCCGAGCGCCTGCTCGGCAGCGGCGACGTCGAGCGGCTCTGGGACGTGATGGCCCCGATGCTGCGGATCGACGAGAAGGATCCCGAGCAGGCCTGGAGTGACCACATCGCGACCCTGCGCGAGCGCGCCGCACAGCTCGAGGAGCGCTCGTTCGACGCGGTGCACTTCGCCGGGCCTGGGACGGACCTGACCGTCGGGCTGCTCGAGGGCGCGAAGTGGCTCTCCGGCGGAATCGTCACGAACGACGGAATCGAGACGGTCGCGAACATGCCGACGGAGGAGGTCTTCACCACGCCCGACTACCGCCGCGTGGAGGGCGCGGTCGCCGTGACGAAGCCCGTGCAGCTGGTTGGCGGCGCGCTCGTCGAAGGGCTGCGGCTCCGCTTCGAGGGCGGCCGCGCGGTCGAGATCGATGCCGATCGGAACGCCGACGCCGTGCGCGCGCAGATGGCCTTCGACGACGGCTCGGCTCGGCTCGGCGAGGTGGCGATCGTGGACGGCGCCTCTCCGGTCGGTCAGACGGGCCTTGTCTTCGGTGACGTCCTGATCGACGAGAACGCGACGTCGCACATCGCGTGGGGGCACGCGTATGCGTTCACCGTCCCTGACCTTTCGTCGGACGAGGCTGAGCAGGACGCGCGCGGCTTCAACCTCTCAGGCGTGCACCAGGACGCGATGATCGGCGGCCCCGAGGTCGAAGTGACCGGAATCGCGAAAAACGGCGATCGCGTGCCGATCATTCGCGACGACGCCTGGGTTCTCGGCTAGCTACCTACAATGTGTGCATGGCTACGGAAGCGGGCTCCGAGCGCACCGCGCTGCCCTCCTACGCGCTGAACGGCGGCGCGCAGGACGCCGAGCGGGCAACGCCGCGCCCGAGCCAGGTCGGGCCGCTCCCGGACCGGATCCGGCACCGCTTCCCGATCTTCGAGCGCAAGCTCTACATCAACAGCTGCTCCCAGGGCGCGCTCTCCGACTCGGTGCGCGCCTCCTACGAGGCATACCTGCGCGACTGGGACGAGAAGGGCGCGCCGTGGGAGTACTGGGTCGAGCGCACCGAGGCCGCTCGCGCCGCCTTCGCCGGCCTCGTCAACGCGTCCCCGGACGAGGTCGCGGTCACGACGTCCCTCTCCGCCGGGGTCAGCGCGCTCGCGAGCGGCCTGCGCTTCGGGCGCCGATCCAAGGTCGTCCTCACCGACTGGGAGTTCCCGACGATCGGCCAGATCTGGCATGCGCAGGAAGCGCGCGGAGCCCGGGTCGTACACGTTCCCGCGGCTGAAGACGGAACGATCCCGTTCGAGCACTTCGAGCGCGCAATCGACGAGGACACGCTGCTCGTCTCGATCACGCACGTCTGCTATCGCAACGGCGCAATGGTCGACGTCGAGAAGGTCGTCCGCCTCGCCCACGAACGGGGCGCGCTCGTCCTCCTCGACGCGTACCAGAGCGCGGGATCGATGCCGCTGGACGTCGAGGCGCTCGACGTCGACTTCCTCGGTGCCGGCGTCCTCAAGTACCTGCTCGGGTCGGCAGGGCTCGCGTTCTTCTACGCCAAGCGCGAGCTCGTCGAGCGGGTCTGGCCGACGGTGACCGGCTGGTTCGCCGACGAGAACATCTTCGCGATGGATCACACCGACTACTCGCCCGCGCCTACGGCCAGCCGCTTCCAGTCCGGGACGCCGCCGGTGCCGTCGATCTACGCGGGCATCGCCGGGATCGAGCTGATGCAGGAGATCGGCGTCGCCGAGACGCGCCAGCATGTGCAGGGGCTCAACTCGCACCTGATCGAGGGCCTCGACGAGCTGCGCGCGAAGATCGTCACGCCGCGGCGGCCGAAGCGGCGCGGCGCGCTCGTCTGCGTGAAGTCCACCGATGTCGAGACGCTCGTCGCCGCAC
>JALZOQ010000313.1 GCA_030913835.1 Actinomycetota bacterium
GCTCGTGACCGTGACGCCCGGCCGCGAGGTCGTGCTCGGCCCGGGCTCGCTCGCCCCCGGCCAGCACGCGAGCCTGATGGGCGCCGACGGCCCCGGCAAGGCCGAGATCGCGGTGGAGGAGCTCGCCCGCGTGCGCGTCTTCTGCGACGACTGGGAGCAGGCAAGCCACAACGGCGACCTCATGCACGCGGTCGAGGCGGGAGTGCTACGTGAGGAGGACGTGACTCAGCTGGGCGACGTGCTCGCCGGAACGGCCGAGGGACGCCGCGCCGATGACGAGGTGACCGTGTTCGACTCGACCGGCCTTGCGATCCAGGACCTCGCGATCGCACTCGCGGCGCTCGAGGGGGCGGACGAACTCGACCTGGCGACGATTGATCTGTAGCGCAGTTAAATCACAGTTTTGCAGGTAAATCGTCACGTGTTTTCGAACGTGTCGTCGTCCTGGCTCCCTAAGATCGCCGTATGGTCGATCGCGAACACACGTTCATCGATCTGTTCAGTGGTTGCGGCGGCTTGACACTGGGATTGCAGCAGGCGGGATGGAACTGCCTACTGGCGGTCGATCACTGGAAGGATGCCATCGCAACGCACCGGCACAACCTCCGAGACCACGCTGCCGAGAACGTAGACATCCACGACCTGAACGAACGCCGACTCTCGAAATTGCTAGTCCAACGACCGACGTGGGTCGTGGGCGGGCCACCGTGCCAGGGGTTCTCGACCGTCGGAAAGCGTCAGCGACAAGACCCGCGCAACGAGCTTGTCCGCGAGTTCCGGGAAGTCGTTCGAATCCTCCAGCCCGACGGGTTCCTCATCGAGAACGTATTCGGGCTCAAAGTAATGCACTTCGAACGACCGCTACGAGCTCTATTCGAGGGTCTCGGCTACACGGTGACTGCCCTGGAGCTTCGCGCCGCTGACTACGGAGTGCCACAGCTTCGGCGCCGCATCGTGTTCGTTGGCCACCGTGCGCGGGGGCGGTTCAAAGCGCAGCTGAACTGCGTCCACCCGGCCGCCTATACGACCGTCTGGGATGCGATTGGCGATCTGCCGGCGGTCGGGCCGGGCGAGACCGAGACCAGCTACGACAAGGAGCCGTTTACCGAGTATCAACGGCGGCTGCGCGGGAGTTCGCAAAGTCTCCAGGGTCACACGGTGAGCAAGCATCCGAAATCTCTCGTAAAGGCGATCTCTTTCATTCCAGATGGCGGGAACCGCAAGTCGATCCCGCCTAGGTACCAACCCTCGAGCGGTTATCACAACTCGTACTCGCGGCTGTCGAGCACTGCTCCCGCAGTTGCCGTCACCTCAAACATGGGGAAACCGTCAGGCACGCGTTGTGTGCACCCGTTCCAACACCGGGGCCTAACTGCCAGGGAGGGCGCGCGCCTCCAGAGCTTCCCGGACACGTTCCACTTCCTCGGCGGCGTGGTCTCCCAGCGGCTGCAGGTGGCCAACGCCGTGCCGGTGCTGCTGGCTGAGGCGCTTGGTCATGCGCTCGCCGACGAAGCGCGCTGGGAGAATTCGGCACGTGAGCCTTTGCTGGCCGCCGCTGGCTAAAGCTCGATCCCTTGCTCCTCCAAAAACGCCTCGTAGCGCTCGATGAGTCCGCTGTCCCGCTGCACACGGACAAGGAAGTAGTGGAACTCGCGCGCCGCGAGGCTCTGCTTGTTGATGTCCCAGCGCACCACTGCGTCGCGCATCGAGTCGCGCGTGAGGACGCGGATATTTACGTCGGCCAGCTCCTCAACCACCTCGCCCGTCGCACCCCGTACGACTACGATCGCGGTTGCGTCAGGCCACTCGGCAAGATTCGCGAGGAACCCGTCTAGCGTGGGATCCTCTGGGTCGGTCAGTTCCTCGTCCTTGACCTCGATCGACAGAACGAGTTCTGCGCCGTTCCACCCGTCCACATCGCCGGCCCGGCCCGTACGTCGGCTGCTCGCACCGACCTTGCCGGTTTCAAGGGTCACGTTCGGGGCGTCGGCCCGATAGTAGGCGAACGCCAGGCCCTGGAGGATCGCGCCGCCAGGCTCGCCTTGCTGAGTGCCGGGAAAATCGGTCAGCACGGTTTCGAAGGGCCTGGGACTCGCGTCCGCGATCGAGCGGCGCCCCTGCTCGGGCAGCTCGAGGATCACCTTCCAGACCACTTCGGCCGCCGCCTTGCGCTCCTCTGGCGACATCGCGAACACTGCGGTGAGCATGTCGACGTGCTGCGGCCACGCCTGAGTCGCGTGGGGAGCCGCGTTCGGGTAGTCGTAGCGACGCAAGCCGTGAATGAAGACATGTTCCGCGGCGTTGTAGGCAGGGCGCAGCCTGACGAGCGTCTCGCCGACGACGAGGTTGAGGGTGTTCACGGGCTTCTCCTGCGCCGTGGTCTCCTGGCGCTTGAACTGCGCGAGAACGTCGTCCACGCTGTCCACGTCCGCGAGGCTCAGGGCAGTCTCGGCCATTGAGATGAATGCCATCGCCAGGCCGGGCACGAACCGGCGGCTGCGAATCTGCCCGCGGAGTAGCGATTCGAAGTTCGCGACGGCCTTCGAGTGGTCTGGCTTCGACGCGGCCATCTGTTCCGGAAGGCGCAGCTGGCTGAGGAAGTCGTCCAGCGCGGGTTTCTTAGGTTCCGCCACAGCCGGAGCGTAACCCCCCACCGAACCATGCGTGGCTGCGCCAGAATGTGCAGGGTGACCCCGCCCGCACTGCGAGCTGCACCCACTGCGAGCAACCCCTCGGTCCGTAGCCGGATGCAGGCCACACCCCGGCAGGACACGAAGCCCGAGCTCGCGCTGCGGCGCGAGCTTCACCGCTTGGGTCTCCGGTACTACGTTCACCGTCGACCTCTGCCGGAGCTGCGCCGAGAAGCGGACATAGTGTTCCCACGGGCGAAAATTGCTGTCTTCGTCGACTCCTGCTTCTGGCACGGCTGTCCCGAGCACGTGACTTGGCCGGCTGCCAACGCGGATTGGTGGCGGGAGAAAATCGAGCGGACCCGGAGGCGTGACGCGGATACCAATGACCGGCTTGCGAGGGTCGGATGGGATGCTGTCCGGGTGTGGGAGCACGAGGACACCGCGTTGGCAGCCCGGAGGATTCACAAGCAAGTGATTCAATAGGTACCTTTTTTTAGGTACTTGTAAATTAGGTCTTGACTTCCAACCCTATTTAATAGTACCTTTTCTTCGCTTCGCGGTCCGAGTTCCGCGACGCGAGTACCTTGAAAACCTAGGAAAGGAGTCAAGATGCCACTGAGCTTCAACGGCATCAGGGTTCACCAAGGGCCGGCTTCGGCCGATGGCCCGGGCCAGGACCTGATCATCGGTGCTCTGCCTGCCGGTGAAGTGCTTGATCGAGCCCAGGTGGACTACGTAGATGTAACGAGCAACCCCGACGGCTACCAGCGACCGCTCCTCCAGGCGCGGTTGCGAGATGTAGCGTCGTATGTTGGGACCGACGAGCAGGCCGTCCTCCCGACCGCCGTGCTTCTCAGCGTCCGCGAGGCCGACAGCATCAGGTTTGCCCCCAAGGAGTCGTACGGCGTGTACGAACTTGGCGAGGTGGAGATCGCCGATGGCGTCCCCTTGTGGGTCGTCGACGGACAGCACAGGCTGTACGGGATCCGCGCTGCGATCGAAGCGGCGACAGAGGATGCCAACCAGGGATCGCCAGGTGCAGACGAGACGCTCGCGAAGCTTCGTGCGTACCCGCTGCCGGTCTCGATGTTCGAGGCCCCGGAGAAGTTCATCGAGATGAGAACGTTCTTCGTGGTCAACGACAAGCAGAAGGGCGTGGCCACGGATGTCGTGGACGAGCTGATCCTCCAGCACTATCAGAAGCCGGGATCGGCCCGAAAGCTCTCCGACAAGGAGCTACGTCGCGCCAAGGCCACGGAGGTCGTGCATCTTCTGGCGTCGACGCCCGGCCAGCCATGGGCGGGTCGTCTGCTCCTCGCCGGACAGAAGGCAAGCAAGGGGACCTACCGGATGAAGTCGCACGCGTTGGTCGTCTCACTCGAGCCAGTCCTCCGGCATAACTACGTCCGGCTTCTCCCAGAGGCGGACGCAGCGGTGCTCGTGGCCGACTTCTGGGCTGCGCTGCAGACGCTCATGCCTGAGGCGTTCGACACACCCGAGGACTACACGGTCATGAAGACCACCGGCGTGTACGCCTGGCACATGGTGCTTCCGAGCGTCATTGAGCACCTGCGGGACAAGCGGGACTTCTCACGCAAGGCCTTCGTCGACGTTCTGGCGCCGGCACGGCCATGGGTCGTGTCCCAGACCTGGCACCGCGACAGCGGCGAGCCCATCACGTGGGGTACGGGCCTGAAGAGCCTCCGCGTGCTTGCCGCGCAGATCACCAACTCACTGCCGCAGCTCAGGCTGCCAGGGCAGACCAAGTAAGAGACGCGAGACCGGGAAGGTCGCGGCACGTGCCGACCTTCCCGGTAAGCGCCGCGAGACCGAGAACTCCTTCCTAGGTCGAAGTCTTTCGAGCTGCTGGGGGTCGACGCAGCTCCTTCACCGCCCTCTGGGGCCGACGGCCCCGAGTCCAAGATCAAAGGAGGTGATGAAGCACATGGCAAAGAAAAAACCGTCTTCGGGTAAGGCGCGCTCTGCGATCAGTGGTCGCTACGTGAAAAAGAGCACCGCCAAAAAGAACCCGAGAACCACCGTCCTCGAGAAGAAGTAGGCGTTTTTATCGCCTGCGGAAACCCGAACCGCCGTTTTGCAGGACGGCGGTTCGCTTTTATGCATGAAGTCTAACCTCTCCGTGCCGGAAGGCTGTGAATCGGCGGGGACCAAACCGGATCGGCCCTAGACGAGGCGCGAGGGATCGAAGAGCTCGAGCTCCGTCTGCTCGTCGCCGAGTAGAGCCCGCGCGACGAGGTCTCCGCAGGCGAAGCCGAGCACGTTGCCGTGGCCCGAGTAGCCGGTCGCGACCCAGATGCGGTCCTGGCCCGGCAGCGGGCCTGCGAGGGGATACTGATCCGGGGTTCGGCCCCAGATCCCGGCCCAGCGCGCCTCGACGGCCGGCTCGAAGCCGACGAGCTCGCGAGCGAACGACTCCAGGGCCGACTGGATCTCGGGTGTCGTCGCTTCCTCGTCCGTGAACTCGAAGTCGGCCGCGGTGTCGCGCCGGCCGCCCAGGACAAGACGGAGATCGGGTGGCTGGTGCCAGTAGTCGTAGCCGCCGCGCGAGTAGTGGGGACACGGGAAGAGTCGCTGCCCGAGCGGCTCGGTCACGATCACCTGACCCCGGACTGGGGTGACGACCCGCGCGAGCTCGGGGAGCAGCGAGCCTCCATAGCCGTCCGTGGCGACGACGACGCGCTCGGCGGGCAGCTCGTCGACGTCCTCGACGCGACCGCGCTCGCGGATCTCGACTCCCGCCTCCGCCGCGCTAGCGGCAAGGCGGCGCACCCACTGAGCGGGCTGCAGCGCACCGTCAAGTGGATGCCGGATCGCGCCGAAGAACCGCCCTGCCAGCGGAGGCGGCAGGTCGTCAAGCCATTCCGCGGCGAACCCGTCCTCGCGGAGCGCGGCGAACTCCGCTTCGAGCTCTGCCCGCTCGGTTGCGTCGGCAGCCAGCCGCAGGCTTCCCTCGGGCCTGAAGGCGTCGCCGGCGAGCTCCGCGATCCTCCCGAGCGCCCGTTCCGTGAACGCCCAGAGGAGCCGCGCGCGCTCGGCGCCCAGGTCTGCGCGCGCCCGGTCGTACGGAGGCGCGCCTCCCCGCAACGCGAACCCGCCGTTCCGTCCGCTCGCGCCGGAGGCGACCGTCCGGGCTTCGTACACGCGCACGCGGAGGCCTCCGCGGGCAAGCGTGAGCGCGCACGAGCAGCCGGTGACCCCTGCGCCGACGATCGCGACGTCGACGGGATCGTCGAGCCGCGCCGAGCGGAGCGGCGGTGCGTCCTCCGCCAGCCACCAGGAATCGGGCACCCGGCGATGCTAGTGGCTGAGCGCTCGGTAGATCCCGTCTCCTGCGGTCGCCAGGCCCGCGAGCTCGAGCTCCGACAGGGCGACGGCGAGCTCCGCGGCGTCGAGACCGGTGGAGCGCGCGAGCTCGTCCGCGCCTGACGCCGCGTCGCGGAGCCGCTCCAGGACGCTTCGCGCCGCCTCACTCACCGAGGCTGGTTGGATTGTCGCTTCCTCGATGCCGAACGACTCGAGCACGTCCCGCGGGGACGTCAGCGGGGTCGCTCCGAGGCGGAGGAGCGCGTTCGAGCCGGCCGACAAAGCGGACGTGATCTCACCCGGGCACGCGAACACCTCTCTCCCCTCTTCCAGCGCGAGATCGGCGGTGATCAGCGCGCCGCTCGCCTCGCGCGCCTCGACGACCACCGTCGCCGACGCGAGCCCAGCGATGATCCTGTTGCGTGCCGGGAACCGCCACGGCGCCGGCTCGACGCCCGGCGCGTACTCGGAGACGACCAGCCCGGTCTCGCCGATGCGCCGCGCCAGCTCGCGATGGGCGGCCGGATAGTCGCGGTCGATCCCGCAGCCGAGGACGCCGACAGTCACCCCGCCGCCCTCCAGCGCGCCGCGATGCGCCTCGCCGTCGACTCCGCGCGCAAGCCCGCTGACCACGACGAGTCCCGCGGCGGCGAGTTCGCGGCCGAGCAGGCGGGCGACCTGCGACCCGTACGGCGAGCAGGCACGGGCGCCAACGATCGCGACGGTCGGGCGAGACAGCAGCTCGGCCTCGCCGTGCCCGCGCAGGAACAGCCCGACCGGAGGGTCGTGGATCGCGCGGAGGAGAGCTGGGAACGCGGGCTCCGACCGCGCCACGAAGCGCAGG
>JALZOQ010000321.1 GCA_030913835.1 Actinomycetota bacterium
GGCCGTCACACCGGCATGCGGAGCCGCGTCCGCCGAGGAACGGACCCTGTATCGGGGTGGACGCGGAGCGTTCGGTCTCGGCGCGCGAATCCAGGCCTTCTTCGTCCAGACCATGACCGGGTACACCCCGGCGGGGTACTCGATCCCGCGGTACTGCGCGACGGGGCCGGCGGCCGAATTCCGCGACGTCGCCGTGATCCAGAACTCCGGCGATTCGAGCGCGCTCGCCCACGAGATCGGGCACATCCTGCTGAACTCCGGTGCTCATCCCGCCAACACGCTCATGCAGCCGCGGCTGCCCCTGCCGCTCGAGATCACCGACCCGCAGTGCTTGAGGATCTACAACAACGCTTGAGCTCTGCTCGGGCGTCTTTCACCAGCTCTTCCTAGGATTCGAGCAGATGGCGGAGCGGCGAATTGACGGGATGCGTGTCGCCGAGTTCGGCTTCCCGCGCACGCCGCTCCGCCGCCGCCTCGTCGATCTGATCCTTACCGGCGAGAAGAAGGCCGGAGCCGCCCTGCTCGTGGACTTCGAGTCGGAGGACGACGAGCTCCCGACGGTGGGGGAGCAGTTCGTTCTGCTCGACTTCGACGACGAGCCGGTCGGCGTGATCGAGACCACGGAGATCCGGATCGTGCGCGCGGCCGACGTCGACGAGCAGTTCGCGCGCGACGAGGGCGAAGGCTTCGAGTCGGTCGCCGATTGGCGCGCCGCGCACGACCGCTTCTTTGGGCTGTCGGAGGAGACCTACCGCGAGTTCACCGGCGACCCGAACTGGAGCTTCGGCGACGACTCGATGGTCGTCTGCGAGCGCTTCAAGCTGGTTCGGACTCTGTAATCCAGATCGGCCCGTCGCCGGTCTCGATCTTCGTCCCCTCCGCGGGCTCGAGGCTCGTGCGGATGATCCTGCGCGTCTCGCCGTCGACCTCGCCGACCGGCATCTCCACGTCGCCGACGAAGCCGGCGAACGACCACGCGCGAACCTGGTTGTGGATCTCGCGCGCCGGCTTGCTCCAGTCGATCTGCTTGAAGTCGTCCTCGAACCACGCCGCGTAGACGCCGGGATCACCGTCCTGCGGCTCGCCCTCCTCGGCCGCGGCGATGCGCTCGAGCGCCCGGGGGATGACCTCCTGCAGCGCAGCCGCCATGTGCGGGATGACCTCCTCGAAGGTCCAGGCCGCAGGGTCGAGCGGCACGGGCGCCTGCGCGAGGATCGCGCCGGTGTCGAAAGTCGCGTCCATCCGATGGACGGTCATGCCAATCTCGGTCTCGCCGTTGCGAACGGCCC
Organism: Actinomycetota bacterium; assembly: GCA_030913835.1. GTDB lineage: Bacteria > Actinomycetota > Thermoleophilia > Gaiellales > Gaiellaceae > UBA5186. The sequence goes on from JALZOQ010000321.1 coordinate 1,290, forward strand.
AGGGCAACGGAATCGGCCCGCGGTAGAGCGGCAGCTTGCTGGGGTGGACGTTCATGGCGCCCAGCCTCGGTACGTCGAGAGCCTCCTGAGGCATCAGCCACCGGAAGCCGAGGCAAATCACAAGGTCGGGCTCGTAGGCGCGCAAGAGCGGGGCGAGGGAGCGCTTGTGTGCCGCGTAGAGCACGTCGACGTCGGGAGCCGCCCCGTCGAGCATAGCCGTGAGATTGAAAGAGTCCCCGTGTGTCCGCCGCGAGGTGACGATCGCCACAGGCTGGTGCCCAGCCTCGCGGCACATAGCGTCGATCGCAAAGGCCGCAGGCGGAGCCTGAGACACGATCACGATCCGCCAAGGCCGGGAGCCCCTCACCGACGAGCATTATCGTCGGCCTCTAGTCGTGAGCTGCGGGGACAATCGCCAGCTGGCCTTCCAGCCGGGGAACCCAAAAGTTATGCTGCCACTAGGCATCGACAACCACACAGCGTTAGGTTCCGAGGGTGCAGATTGTCGAAACGACCCTTCGCCCTCTCAGGTTCGCGTTTGTCTTCTCGAGTCGAGGATCAACCCGGACGACGCGCCGAGCCTTTCGCCTGGCCGGAGGGCGATGGGGCGGCGCGCTCGATGTGCTGATCCCTGCCGACGCGGGCTCTGGTCTCGACCAGTTTGAGCAGTCCCTATTACAGCTCGCGGACCCCGATTTCGTCTTGCTGCTGGACGACGCCGTCGCTCAACTCGATTGGGAGGTCATCTTCGGACAGCTTGACCGCCAGCCGTTTGCGGTTGGCCGATTTCGCGAGCGCGTCGAGTATGCAGATGCTGAGTGGATGTTCCGAGACAGTCCGACCGTGGCGCAAGAGGAGGATCCTCTTCCGGTCGTACATGACATCGAGGGACGGGGCTTCGACTGGCGCCGAGCAGCGTACGTGGGGCTTCTGCCAAGTGACGCCAGAGTGCAACGCACTCGCGAACGCACTGCAGAAAACCCTTCCAACCGCTCTCGGGCGCATCTGAATGCTCCAATCGGCGGCGAGCGGTGGGGGATCTTCGGCGACTACGACGATCCCGTGCTGGCCGCACGCTTTTGGTCACTTCGCGCACTCGGTGGTCGGCCCATCTGGCGCGATCCCCAAGCACTTTCGGCCGACGAGCCGCCGGCCCCGATTAGGAGCACGCGCAGGATCGTCGTTTATGCCCCAGCGGACCCGCCGGCCGCGCTTGCCGCGGTAAACCGGTGGATGAAATCGCAACGAGAAGTTCAGGAAGCGCCCACTAATCCCCAGTTGGCGCTTCCGACGATGACTGAAGCGGTCTTCGCCCGCCAAGCGCTCCCGGTTGCAACTCACCAGGACACTCTTCACTTCACGACGCCCGGGACACCACCTGGGACAGCGCCCTTCCGTCCGGAGATTCCGGGCGTGGCCGCTTACCGAATTCTCAGTCCGGATCCTGGGGACCCTGATGGCGTTGTCCTAAGCCGTGACTTGGTCTCGCAGTATCTCGTGAACCTTGGTGCGGCCGAGGGTCGCCGGATCACAAAAAATGGGATCGCGGAGTTGAGCAATCTTGCCCGGCCACAGCTTGTCAACCTGCCCGCTATCAACTACGGAGACGCCGTAGCTGCGCCACTGGAAGCCTCTGAGTTTTCGTTGAACAGATCTGACAAAGGCGTTTACCAGCAACTCGTTCTTGAACTGGCAGGGGGCCTCCTCTATTTGTCCTGGCTTCTGCGCCAACCGCAGAGTGCTGACGTTCTCAATCTATTCTTCGAACCGCCGCCAGGCCGCGCCGCATCGTTCCGTCGCGCGGTTCGCTACGACGAGATGCGAGAGCGTCTGCACGTTTCGGTCAGGGGTCAGCGCCAGAGACTTCGAACTGCGCTCCGAGAACAAGCTGATGTCTGGTTGCAGCGCTGGGCCGACGAACTGCTGGAGAAGCGACTGTTACTGAGTGGCTATCTCCTCGATTGCGACCACTGTCGCAGTCGGCAGTGGTACCTCGCTGATCTTGTCTCGCAAAATTTTCGGTGCGGACGGTGCGAGGGAACGACTGTAGTTCCAGCGCACGCAACTCGCGCCTTTCGACTCAGCGAGGCTTTCTACATGTTCCGCGAACAAGGCGGCCAGGTCGTAACACTCGCTCTAGCGGCACTACGTAAGGACGCGGAGGAATCATTCCTTTACCTACCCGAGAGCGAAGTCGGAGGCCGCGGCTCCGTGCGAGAAATGGATGTTGTCGCTCTGGTCGACGGTCACTTGACGCTCGTCGAGGCCAAGACAACGAATGCCTTGGCAAATCGCGACGTTGAAAAATACAAATTCGTCGCACGCCACGCCCGCGCAAAGCGTGTGATCTTCGCAACAACAGAAAGGGCGGGCGGGCTCTGCGAGACGCTAAGTTGCGAGCTGTGCATCGCGCAACATGGTCCTAACCACGCTGACCAAGCGTGGGGTGTCGGCGCGCGTCAACTGATCCAAGCCGCCCGCGCCGACCTACTAGCCCATGGCGTTGCGGTTGAGAGTTGGTGCCACCATCATCTCATCGGCCAATTCGAGACGTCAGAACTCGAATCCTTCGTCCGCCGCCCCTCGCCGCCTCTTCCCGATGTCTTCTCTTAACTGCCAGTGATATCCCAGGTATCGCCCGACCCGATCAGCTCAGCCAACTCGCCGGCCCCGCGCTTCTCGGTAGCGCTCTCCAGTTGGGCTGCCATCAGCTCGTCGTAGCTCGGACGGTCGACGTCTCTGAAAACGCCGATTGGGGTGGCGCCGTGCGTGCCTTGCGTGATCCGCGACAGGGCGAACGCTTGCGCCGGATCCGCGGCGTGCGCGTCATGGACTAGCCCCGTCTCCCCGACCGGCTCGGCATGCTCGAGGTAGATCCGGTTTTCCTTCTCCTCGCGCACGAAGTCGAAGGCTCCGTCGTTGAAGATGTTGCAGTTCTGGAAGATCTCGACGAACGCGCTCCCGCGATGCTTCGCAGCGGCGTGCAGCACACCGGTCAGGTGCTTCTTGTCGGTGTCGATCGAGCGGGCGACGAACGTCGCCTCGGCCCCGATCGCCAGGGAGAGCGGGTTGAACGGATGGTCGATCGAGCCGAGGGGTGTGGATTTCGTCCGCGTCCCGAGCGGGCTCGTCGGTGAGTACTGGCCCTTCGTCAGCCCGTAGATCTCGTTGTTGAACAGCAGGATCTTGATGTTCACATTCCGTCGCAGGGCGTGGATCAGGTGGTTGCCGCCGATCGACAGCGCGTCCCCGTCGCCGGTCACGACCCACACGGACAGGTCCGGGCGTGACGCGGCCAGGCCCGTGGCGATCGCCGGCGCGCGGCCGTGGATCGAGTGGATCCCGTAGGTCTCCATGTAGTACGGGAACCGCGCCGCGCAGCCGATGCCGGAGACGAAGACGATCCGGTCGCGCGGGATCCCGAGCTCGGGCATGAACGCCTGCAGCGCGTTCAGGATCGCGTAGTCGCCGCAGCCCGGGCACCAGCGGACTTCCTGGTCGGTCTTCAGCTCCTTCGCGGTCAGCTTGCCATTGCCCTCGCTCATTTCCGCATCCCCTTCTCGAAGCCCCATCGGAGAACACGAACCGGCCGCGAGAAGGGCCGCGCGGGACGCGGTTCTCCCGTGATCTCTGCCTCGGCGCAGTCGAGCAGATCTTCGAGCGTCGCGTCGTGCAGCGGCCCGATCGCAAGCGGCCAAGCGATCGCCATCTTTCCGCGCGCCTCACCCTTCACCGTATGACGTAACAGCGTGCCCGCGCCATTTGAGACGACCTCGAACCGGTGCTGGGCATCGAGGCCGTGCGGGGCGTCGATCTGGAACACGAGCCGCTCGCCGGGGACGTGCTCGACGATGTGCTCGCGGATCGGCCCACGCTTGCTGGTCGCGCCAACCTCGAGCGAAGGCTTGGGACGCAGCGCCGGCCAGCGATCGCGTGGCCACCACGTGTCCAACCGATCGACGAGCGCGCCGACTTCCTCGCGCGACGCGGGCAGCGCACGCTCGTGGACGTTCAGCACCTTCACTTGCGGTAGCTCCAGAAGGTCAGGCCGCCGAGCACCACCGCGGCGCCGAAAAAGATCGCTGCTTGCGTCCACAGGCCGCCGACCGCGGCATAGATGCCGCCTGCCGTGGCGATCACCGTCGTAAGCGGCCAGCGCGAGCGGCCGAGGTGGCTGCCGCGCGAGCCGAGCGCGAAGCGCGTCCAGTTCACAGTTCTCTCCCGTCCTTCGCCGACAGCCAGCGCGTGCGGCCGAGCGCGATGAACAGCACGCCGGCCGCGATGAAGCCGAGACCGTACGCCTGGCGGGATCGAATCAGCGCGTCGAGCCCGATCGCGATCTCGATCAGGCCGACCACCACCGAAAGCTTGCGACGCCGGTCGTTCACAGCTCCTCCAGCACGGAGAGCATCGCCGTCTCGAGCTCGTCGGCGCGGAACGGCTTGCCCGTCACTCGGTTGTATCCGACCGCGTCGACGAGGAACTCCGCGCGCAGGAGCTTCAGCAGCTGGCCGAGGTTGAGCTCGGGCACGAGCACCTGCTTGTACGAGCGCAGCACCTCGCCCGTGTTGCGCGGGAACGGGTTCAGGTAGCGCAGGTGCGCGTGGGCGATCTTCTGCTTGCGCTTCCGCACGCGCCGCACCGCCGCGGCGACCGAGCCGTACGTGCCGCCCCAGCTGACGATCAGCAGGTCGGCGTCCTCGTCGCCCTCGACCTCGAGCTCGGGGATGTCCGAGGCGATCGCGGCAACCTTCTGGGCGCGCAGCCGCACCATCAGGTCGTGGTTGTCGGGATCGTACGAGACGTTTCCGGTCACGTCCTCCTTCTCGAGGCCGCCGATGCGGTGCTCGAGGCCGGGCGTCCCCGGGATCGCCCAGGGCCGCGCGAGCGTCTTCTGGTCGCGCAGGTACGGCATGAAGCCGTCCTCGTGATTCGGCGCGGTCGCGAAGCCGGGGTCGATCTTCGGCAGCGCGGAGACGTCCGGGAGCAGCCAAGGCTCGGAGCCATTCGCGAGGTACGCGTCGGAGAGCAGGAAGACCGGCGTGCGGTACTTGATCGCGATCCGCGCGGCCTCGAGCGCCGCGTCGAAGCACTGTCCCGGCGTCGAGGCGGCGAGCACAGGGATCGGCGACTCGGAGTTCCGGCCGAACATCGCCATCAGCAGATCCGCCTGCTCCGGCTTGGTCGGCAGGCCGGTGGAGGGGCCGCCGCGCTGGATGTCCAGGATCAGCAGCGGCAGCTCGAGCGCGATCGCGAGTCCGATCGTCTCCTGCTTCAGGACGACGCCCGGGCCCGCCGAGGTGGAGACGCCGAGCGCGCCGCCAAAGCTCGCGCCGAGCGCCGCGCCGACTGCGGCGATTTCGTCCTCGGCCTGGAAGGTGCGGACGCCGAAGTTCTTGTGCTTCGCCAGCTCCTCGAGGATCGACGAGGCCGGCGTGATCGGGTACGCGCCGAGGAAGAGTGGCAGCCCGCTCTGGACACTCGCGGCGATCAGGCCGTAGGAGAGCGCCTGATTGCCCGTGATGTTGCGATAGGTGCCGGGCTTGAGCGGCGCCGGCTTGACCTCGTACGTGACCGCGAAGCCCTCGGTCGTCTCGCCGAACGCGTAGCCGGCCTGGAAAGCGATCACGTTCGCCTCGGCGATCGCGGGCAGCTTCGCGAACTTGCGCCGGACGAACTCGATCGTCCCCTCGGTCGGCCGGTTGTAGAGCCAGGTCATCAGCCCGAGCGCGAACATGTTCTTCGCGCGCTCGGCCTCGCGTTTCGTGACGTCGATCTCCTTGACGGCTTCGAGCGTCATCGTCGTCAACGGCACCTCGTGCACCTGGAACTCGTTCAGCGAGCCGTCGGTGAGCGGGTTGTCGACGTAGCCGGCCTTCGTCAGGTTGCGCTCTGCGAACGCGTCGGTGTTGACGATCAGCGTCCCGCCCTTCGGCAGGTCGCCGATGTTCGTGCGCAGCGCCGCGGGGTTCATCGCGACGAGCACGTTCGGCGCGTCACCGGGGGTCAGGATGTCGTGGTCGGCGAAGTGGAGCTGGAAGCCCGAGACGCCCGGCAGGGAGCCCGCGGGGGCGCGGATCTCGGCCGGGAAGTCCGGATACGTCGAAATGTCGTTGCCGAGCATCGCCGTCTCGCTCGTGAAGCGGTCGCCCGTGAGCTGCATGCCGTCACCCGAGTCGCCCGCGAAGCGGACGATGACGCTGTCGACCTGCTCGACCGGCTTGGACATCGCTTATCGAAGGTATAGCGCACCGGATACGGGACGGGGCGGCGCGGGGCGGCACGGCCGACCAACGCGCCTCCAACCTCCCCCATGGGATCCCCGAGACCCCTGCTGTCACGGTAGCGAGGAACTCGTCACGCGTGGGTGACGCAGGTGTGCCGAAAGCGTCTCTGACCGGTTGGCAGAGCCAAGATGCTCGATCGGTGCGGCCACCCAGCAGCTCGCGAACGCGGGCCGGGGGCTGAGCTACATCGTCTTCGAGGTCGCGCCGGCCTTCGGATCCAGCTCGGCGTTCTGCTCGAACTGGAGCATCAGGCGGCGTAGCAGCGCGTTCAGCTCGTCCTTCTCCTGGTCGGTCAGCGCGGCGGCGACGAACGACTCCTTCTCGGCCTGCGCGCCGACTGCCTGCTTGAACGCGCGCTTGCCTGCCTCCGTGAGCTCGATCCTGAGCCCGCGACGGTCGTCGGGATCCGGACGCCGGCGGACGAGGCCCGCCTCCTCGAGCCCGTCGAGCCGCGCGGTCATCGCACCGCTCGTGAGCTCGAGCCGCTTCGCGAGCTTGCTCGGCGAGAGGCGGAAGGGCGGCCCTGGCAGGTGCAGCGCGTTCAGCACGCCCCACTCCTCGTAGGTCAGCCCGTGGTCGGCGAGCGTGAGCTCCATCATCCGCCGGAACCGCCGGTTCAGGCCGTGGATCCGGTCGACGATCCCCTCTACGTCGAGGTCCAGCTCGGGAAGCCGCTCTCGGAGTGTCTCCAGGAAGAGGTCGACGTGATCCTGCTCGGTCAGCGTCTTGGCCATGCCAACGCATTGTGCCGAAAAATCTCTTGACGTCAAGCTACTTGACGTGTAACCTTCTAGTAGTTCGACGTTGAGATACTTCGTGTCGAGGAGGTTCGAGGATGTTCCAGGTGTACGACCAAGAGCTTCGTCAGGTTTTGAGCGCAGACAGGACGGCAACGCTGCGCGCGGCTTCCGCGGCCTCTCCGGGTCGCCGGTCCGTGCGGATTCGGCTAGGCGAGTCGCTGGTGAGCCTCGGACTCCGGCTCACCGCAGAGTGCGCGCCCTCACCGGCGCGCACGGCCTAGCTCTTCGCTGCGTCCGTCTCCGCGAGGAGCGCCTCGAGGTCGATCGGCGCGTTGAACATGGCCACACCCGAGCCGCCGCCGGGCGGCCGGGGCCACTTCTCCTCCGGCCGGTCGACGTAGAGCTCGACGCCGTTGTCGTCGGGATCGCGAAGGTAGAGCGCCTCGCTCACGCCGTGGTCGGTCGCGCCTTCGAGCGGGATGCCCGCCGCGACGAGCCGCTTCAACGCGTCGCCGAGCGCGGCGCGCGTCGGGTAGCGGATCGCGACGTGGTAGAGCCCGGTCGTCCCGCTCGGGGGCGGCGAGCCGCCGCGCGACTCCCAGGTGTTCAGGCCGATGTGGTGGTGGTAGCCGCCTGCGCTGATGAACGCCGCCTGGTCGCCGAGCCGCTGCGTCACGTCGAAGCCGAGCACGTCGCGGTAGAACCCCAGCGAGCGGTCGATGTCGGCCACCTTGAGGTGTACATGGCCGATGTCGACGCCGGGATCGATCGGCTCCGCCATCACTCCAGCGTAGACGGATTCTGGTCGCTGAAGAGCGAGCCCGCGACCCACCAGAGACAGAGCGCTAGCCAGGGGACGCCGAGGACGTCCGTCTGAACGGCCAGCGCCAGCACGGCGGCGAGCGAGGCGCCGACCGCCGCCGCGGCGCGCACGCCCGCGAACGCGCGCCGGAGCAGCGCCTGGAGGAGGGCGAGGTT
>JALZOQ010000322.1 GCA_030913835.1 Actinomycetota bacterium
ACCCGGCTCCCTCGCGCTTGCAGGCGGCGAGCATCGACTCCACGGAGTCACGTCCCAGGTACGGGTTGACGGTCAGCGCGTCGGCCAGTGGGACCCCGCCGTCGTGGGCCTCGAGGAAGGCGGCCGCGTACGCGCGCGAGGTCGAGCCGATGTCGCCGCGTTTCGCGTCGAGGATGACCAGCAGGCCGGCCTGCCGCGCGTAGGCGCAGATGTCTTCGAGCGCCCGCACGCCGTCGGCGCCGAGCTCCTCGAAGAACGCGGACTGCGGCTTGACTGCCACGACGTACGGACACACCGCGTCGATGACCCCGCGGCAGAAGCGGCCGAACGCCTCGGCGGCGTGCTCGCGCCCGAGATGGACGTCGCCGCGCAGCTCGACTGGAAGCAGGTCGAGTCGCGGATCGAGCCCGACCACGAGCTGGCTCCGCTTGCGCTCGACGGCCTCCGCGAGCCGGTCGCCGAAGAACGCCGTCGCGACCGCCGGCTCCGCGTGGGCTCCCTGCGCCATCGCGAATCAGCTTAGTTCGGAGCCCAGACACTCCGAAGGCCGCCCGTGGGCGGCCTTCGGAACGCTAGGGAGAGGCTGGATTGGTGCTAGCCGGCTTTAACGGCCTGCTTGAGCGTGCTGCCGGCGGAGAACTTCGGCACGTTCGCAGCCGGAATCGTGACTTTCTGGCTGGGATTGCGCGGGTTGACGCCCTGCCGCTCCCGGCGATGCTGCGACGAGAACCGGCCGAAACCGGTGAACTGGACGTTGTCGCCCTTCCGGAGCGCATCGGTGATCCCCTCGAGGAACGCGTCGACAGCCTTCGCCGCGTCGCGGTTCGACAGACCTGACCTCTGGGCTACGTCACTCACGAACTCTTGCTTCGTCACTACCTCTCCTCCTGATCGCGGATCGTCAGAAAAGCCTGTTTGACCCTACCAGGCTGCCGCATTTGGCTCAACCATGCGGATTTGCGGCACTTTTCGCACTTTGCAAGATTTCCGAGGCCCGGAAGATCGGTCTGAGCCGCACCGCCTGGCGCGCGAGGGCGTCGGCTCCCCCCTCCTCCCGGTCGACGACGCAGACCGCCGTGCGGACGACTGCGCCCTCCTGCCGCAGGGCTTCGACCGAGGCGAGCAGCGCCCCGCCGGAGGTGACAACGTCCTCGACGAGACACACGGTTTCACCCGGCTCGAACACTCCTTCGATGCGGTTTCCGGTCGAATACTCCTTCGCCTCCTTGCGGACAATCAAAAAGGGGAGACCGGACGCCAGAGAGCCTGCGGCGGCCAGAGCGACCGCTCCGAGCTCCGGTCCGGCGAGCCGCGTCGCCTCCGGCTCGTGCTCGGAGACGAGCGCCGCGATCCGCTCTCCCAGGGCCCCGAGGAGCTCCGGACGAGTCTCGAACCGGTACTTGTCGAGGTAGTAGCGCGAGCGCTTGCCCGACCGGAGGACGAAGTCGCCCTCGAGATACGCGTGCTCGCGGAGCGCCTCCCGGAGCTCTTCGTCGGTCACCGGTTCGTCTGCCGGCGTGAGCGCGCCTCTGGGGTGGGAGAAGCAAGCGAGGCAAGGACGCAGGGAGCGTGCGTATCCGCAGGATACGGACGCGACTGAGGACGCGGCATCGCGCCGCTTATCGCGCACCAGAGGCCCGTCTCACGACGGGGGACGAGCCGGAAAATCACGCTCGGGCTGCGGCGATCGCTTCGCGCGCGAGGCCCAGCAGGCGCGTCGCGTCTTGCGTCCCGTCGGCCAGAGTCCTCATCGAGCCGTCGGCGTAGTAGAGGTCGACGCGCTCCCGGCCGCGGCCGCTCGTGCGGCGGAGCAGCGCGGCGACCGCGAAGAAACCGCCGGCGAACGCCAGGAGCACGGTCAGCTTACGCATCGTCGGTAGCCGCCTTCGTCGTCTTCTTGGCGCGGGCGCGCGGCTTGCGCTTTGGCTTCTGCGCGGCTTCCGAGGCGGCGAGCGCGCTCTTGAGGTCGTAGAAGACGAGCCCGACGGTGGGATCCGGCACGGTCGTCGCTGCGATCAGCCGGTCGCCGTCCCGCAGGACGAACACGCTCCCCTCGGGCGTCTCGGCCTCGAGCTGGGTCAGAGCCTCGCCGCCTTCCCGCACGCGTTCAGCGGCGTCGAGCAGCGCTTTCGCAGCGTCCGCAAACCGCTTCGCAGCACCGTCGTCGGAGAAGGTCGAGCCGACGACCGCGCCCTTGCCGTCGAGCAGCACGACGCTCTCGATCTGGGACGAGATTTCGGTGAGGTCGGCGATCGCCTGAGCTGCATCCATCGGTTCAGGACGCTAACACGCGGTGATACTGCGGTTCGTGAGGCGCAAGCGGAAGCGGCGGCTGCTGCAAAAATTCTTTGCGGATCGCGGAACGCACCTCGCGGCGATGATCGCGTACTTCGCGCTCCTCTCCTTCGTTCCCCTGGCGTTCCTCGCCCTGTCGCTGCTCGGGCTCACGGGCCGCGCCGACGAGTCGAGCTTCCTCGTCGGGGAGATCCGGAAGACGCTGCCGGGCGTGCCGATCATTCGGATCGTCGAGCTCGTGAACGCCGTGCGCGAGGATGCGGCGACGCTCGGCCTGATCGGCGGCTTGGCGCTGCTCTGGACCTCGCTCTCCCTTTTCAGCGTGCTCGAGTCGGCCTTCAACATCGTCTACGGGCAGGCGAACCGCTCGTTCCTGCAAGGGAAGGGTCTCGCGCTCCTGCTGATGGTCGGGTCGCTCGTGACGCTCTTCACCGCGCTGCTCGCCGGCTCGCTGGGCGCGCAGGCCATGCGCCGGTACACGCCGGACATCGTCGGCAACGGCGTCAGCGCGTACGTCGTGTCGCTAATCCTCTCGACCCTGGGCGTCTTTGCGTTCCTCGTCTCGGCGTACTACGTCCTGACGAACGTCGATCTGAGCGTACGGAACGTGCTGCCTGGGGCCGTGCTGGCGACCGTCCTGCTCCAGCTCACGTTCCAGACCCTGCCGCTCTACGTCCGCTTCGCGAAGGTGAACCCGGCCCTGTACACGTTCGGTGGAACGGCGATCCTGCTCGTCTGGCTCTACGTGATGTCGAACGTGATCGTCTTCGGCGCCGAGCTGAACTGGTGGCGTAGCTGCCAGGAGGAGGAGCAGGTCGGCGAAGAGGAGGCCGTCGGCCTCGCGTAGCTTCTAGACCGGTGCCGTCGCTCGCCGCACGATGAAGCTTGCCTCGTGCCCACGCACGCGTGCCTCCTCGAGCTCGTCCTCGTCGAGGGCACCGATCCGCTGGAGCAGGTCGAGCTCGTCGCGGAGATGCGTCCGCATCAGAACCGGGAAGCGATCAAGCAAGACGGGAACGGCCCGTCCGTTCTGAACTCTGCAAACATCGAGGCCGGTTGCCCCGACCGAGCGAGGCGGACCCGCCGGTGGCCGACACGTCGAGCGTCATGTCCGTTAGCCGGAAGAAGGTTCGATCGACGATCCAGCGCCGCCCCGATGCGTCGAGATGGCGTGCGCTCGCAACGATCTGACCCGGGCGGCTGTTGACACAGTCGACCCCGCTGCCGAATGCCGCGCTGCCGCCGAATGGAAGCGCGCCACCGACCCACGGGTTCTTCCCGATCCGTACGCGACTGAGAGACCCGCCGCCCGCGCGGTACACCGCAACGCCCCCGGTGGACGCGCCCTGGATCACCCAAACCACCGGCAGCGGGGGAATCCCGCCGCCGACCTCGACGACACCCTCGAGGCGCGGGAGCTTCAGAGTTTCCGTCGCCACCCTCGACGTGAGCTCCGGCTGACGGATCGCCGTGGCGACTTTCTGGGCCCCGTCGACCACCAGGAATCGCGGACACGAGCTCTGCCGATCCTTGTCCCGCGCGATGAAGACGCGGTCCGGACGACCGTCCCCGTCGACGTCCGCCGTCACGACGGGGCCGGTACGCGCCAGAGCGGCGGCCGGCGCCTGGTCGAAGTCCCGGCATGACGTCGCCGTGGAGCGATCCTTCGACGAGCAGCCGAGGCCCGAGACGGCGACCAGCGCGGCAACGCAAGCCGTCAGGCGAGCCGTGGAGGGCCCGGGTGCGTGCGCATGCGCAACCCGGGCCGGCCGACGATCGTCTCTGCGGCGCTCCGCTCTAGACACAGATCCGAGTCGACTCGTGCCTCCTGCCGGATTCGTAAATGCGCCGATTCGCTTGAGCAGGTCGAGCTCATTGAGCACTAGTTCAGGATCCCCGTGATGTTTCGTTGTCGAACTTTCGGAAACACCATGCGAAACAGTTGTGAACAAAGGAGTCGCCGTGGTCACACTACACTCACGAATTAGCCGCCTGAGCCGCTTGATTGCCACCGTGAGCCTGTCTGCCCTGGTGATCGCGGGAACCGCGGGCGCAGCCAATCCCGGGAACGCGTACAACTACATTCAGAGCGGTGGATTCAGCTACGGGTCGCAGACTCGCTGGACAGTCGGCGCCATTGGTAACAACGCTGACGACACATTCGCAGGCGGCTTTACCGCTCACTCGATCTGGGTGGGCACGAACGGCTCGACCTTCGTCGGCCCTGCTGGAGCCACCTGGGTCGAGCTCGGTGTCACGCGCGGCTGGCAGATGGACCCCGGCCTCTACTACTACTCTGCGCATGCCATCAACTACAGTCAGGTTTACGGGGAAGTGAACCTGAACGAGCTCCCGTGCTGCACGAACGCGCCGCTGCCGGCTGTGGGCGAAAACCACCTTTTCGGCGTCCTGAACTCCCACGGCGACTCGATCTATTTCGTTGGCGTCGACAACATCATGTATTGGAGCTGGAACGGCCACAGCCCCCCGTCGCCCGACTACGGAATCGGTATGGAGACCACATGTAGTGGCTGCTCGGGGACGTACGTGAGGCGAACGCCTGTGACTTCGCCGCAATGGGAGGACGTGAACTTCAATTTCTACAACGCTGATAACGGATCGTTCCGACAGGCCGGGGGCATCTCCGGCGTCACCCAGCTGTGGTGCGGCTATCCGACATCGTTCGTCGATGCCCTATCGACGGCCGGCGTCACGTGCTAAGGAGTGAGGGTCCCATGATGAGAAGTCAACTAAAAAAGCTGATCGCCCTCGGTGCTGCGACGCTCGTCGCCGCCGGAATCGTCGCCACCCTGCACACTGGGAGTGCGAGTTCCTCTGCACAAACGCCTAATGCCGATTCGTCAACCCCGATAATCGACATTCCAGCAGGGTTGCCGCTTCGGCTTACGCCGAAGCAGGTTTCCTCAATCGTTCGCTCGAGACTACCGAACGCGAAAATCAAGCGCGTGACAGCTCGCGCGCTGCTGAGCCAAGCGCCAAGCGTCGAGCCGAACGCCGGAAGGCCGCCCGCTGGGCGCGACGGCGGTCCGATTTGGATCGTGCGGGCGTCTGGATCGTTCGTCGGTCGGCATGTGCCGCCGGGATCGCCGCCCCGCAAGTCGTCTACTGGCTATTTCATGATCGCTGACTTGACTGGAGCTATCTTTGCGATGGGGATGCCGTGATTAGTTTCAATCGGACCGTCGGGCTATCCATCGTGGCCGTGCTCGTTTTGCTGGCTGGAGGCGCAGGATCGGTCGGTGCGAGCTCGACCGCGGGGCCGCCGAAGATCTCGACGGATCGGGCGATCGCCGCGGCGCTGACCAAGTTTCCGAGCCCGTACATGCTGGCGCCCTTTCCGCGGCGCGTTGGTCGGGTCGCCTGCCAGATCCCCTCTGGAGGTATCAGCCTCGCGCCGATACCCGGCAATTGTCAGACCCGCGTCAGCGTCAACCGCAACTACGTGACAGTGGCGTTCACCCAGGCGTGGGACGCGGAAGCATTCAACGGGGAAGGCGACCGGGTGCAGGGCGCGCTGACCCGCTCCTGGATCGTCGTCGAGTCGCTGAAGCTCAAGCCGCTCACGGTCGCCACGTTCGGCGACCTCCCACCCCAGTGGGTCCGCTAGTCCCCTGAGGGTCTAGATTCGGGCCGGGCTGAGCCTGGCCGAAGCTCGCTTCGTGCCCGCGTACGCGTGCCTGCTCGACCTCGTCCTCGTCGAGAGGTGCGTCCGCATCATCCCCGGGCCGTCCGTCGCGATCGTGAACTGGGCGCAGTGGTCGACGACGGCGCGGAAGTACCGTCGTTCTCACGCGTCACGCCACGAGTCGCTGCGCCTCCGAACCCCACGGACCGAGAGCCAGACCTTCGACACCATGGGGAGGAGCGCGCCTAGGCGGGCGCCTCTTCGTCCGCCAGGACGGAGTGCTCAGGCGCCACCGCCCCTCCCGGAGGGACCTTTCGGCTTGTCTTTGTTTCCACCGTCGTTCGTGCCGTTCGAACCGCCTTTCGTTCCGGTGACGTTCCCGCCCCCGTCCGCTGGCTGCGCCAGTGCAGCGGCAACCCCGGCGCCGTGGCCAGCGGTCTGCGCGCCCTCGGCGGTGCGTGCGCCGAAATAGAAGCCGACGATCGTCGTGAACGCCGCGAGCAGCGTCGTCACGATCGTCTTGATCAGACCGTCCGGGTCCGTGCCCACCGCGATCAGCGCGACCAGCGCAATTGCGATCGCCGTCGCGATCATCATCGCCATCAGGCCGCGTGAGAGTCCGGTGAGCCCGGTCGGCGAAGGCGGGATAAAGTTCGAGTTCAACAGCGTCTTCATCTCCTCCGGCGAGAGGGGCGGGTCGCGCGTCGTCGTGTCGCGGAGCAGGTTCTCGAAGAGCACCATGCGCATCCGGTGGTACCGGTAGGCCATCAGGAGGTCGGTCACGAGCGGGATGACCCACGCGAGCGCAATGACGCCGACGAGCAGCAGGATGATCCACCAGGTGTCTTTGACGTCCTGCACGGTGAACGTCCCGGAGTCGCCCGACTGGTCGGCGTTCGACGCCGTGTCGGTCGCGACGGTTGCTGTCGTGTCCGTGTCCTGCGCGATCGCGAGGTGCGGCGAGGCCAGCACGGCGAGCGCGAACCCGGTCGCTGAAAGCACCAACAAGGCGAGCACACGCTTCTTCATCGTCACACCTCCCGTTGACGAGAGGCACGTTTACAGATTGGGCGCCGCCGATCAAGGGCGCCGACCGCGGGGGCGTCGCCCCGGGATCTAGACCGGTGCCGTCGCTCGCCGCACAATGAAGCTTGCCTCGTGCCCGCGCACGCGTGCTTCCTCGAGCTCGTCCTCGTCGAGCGCGCCGATCCGCTTAAGCAGGTCGAGCTCGTCGCGGAGATGCGTCCGCATCATCTCCGGGCCGTCCGTGGCGATCGTGAACAGGACGCCGTGGTCGACGAAGGCGCGGAAGGTCTCGCGGATCGCGTCCTCGTCGGGCAGCGCCTTCGTGAGCAGGTTCGAGGTGGGGCAGATCTCGAGCACGATCCCGGTGTCGGCAAGCTCGCGCATCAACTCGGGGTCGCTCGCGGCGAGGATCCCGTGGCCGATCCGGTCGGGCCGCAGCGCCTCGACAACCTCGGCGATCTCCTCGCGGCCCATGTCGCCGCCCTCCTCGCCGACGTGGATCGTGACGCCGAGCCCGGCCTCGCGTGCGGTCTCGACCATCGGGACGACCTGTCGGTAGTCGTAGCGCCCGCCGTCGGGCCGCGGGCCCGCGATGTCGACGCCGACGACGCCGCGCGGCGCCCAGTGGATCGCCTTCTCGACGATGACCATGTTCTGCTCGGGCGTGAACGTCCGGTCCATCATCAGGATCAGTCCCGCGCGCACCTGCGGGTACTCGAGGCGCGCGCGATCGAGCCCGCGCACGGCCGCGAGGATGATGTGGTCGAGGTCGCGCTCGCCGCCGCGGTTTCGCTTCATCGGGTTGAAGCGGAGCTCGAAGGTCGTGATCCCCTGCGAGCGGTAGGCGCCGCCGATCGCCGCGTGCACCGAGCGCTCGACGGCGATCGGGCTCGACTGGATCAGCTCCGTCCAGTGGTAGATCGCGTCGAGCGCGTTCAGGTCGGCGACCCCGCGCGGGTCCGAGACGGTGACGAGCCGGTCGAACTCCCAGTAGTCCTTGACCGGTAGCGCGATCCCCTGCTCGTGCGCGATCGACCAGAGGATGTCGGAGGCCACCGAGGCGCCGAGGTGCGTGTGCAGCTCGGCAAGGCCTTCCATAGCGCTGAGTCTATGCGTGCACGCGGCTGCCAGGCCGCGTAGCTCCCCCGCGGAAAGCCGGATCGCCTAGCGGGGAATCGGCCAGGCGAGCTGGCTCTCGACGAGGGCGGTCGCGAGGTCGACGGCGTCGTCCATCAGGCGCTCGTCCACCAGCTCGAGCGTGTCGACGGGCAGGTGATACTCGTCGTACGGAAAGTGGAGAACGCTCACGGCGGGAATCTTGTTCTGGGCGAATGGAAGGTGGTCGGTCCCGGCCTCCTCGCCGACCTCTGTCGACACCTCGTAGCGGTCGCGCAGGCCGAGCGTGCGGGCGAGCTCCTCGCAGCGGCCGAGCAGCTCCCGCGGCGACGCGAGCAGCTGCAGCTGGTCGCCGCGCCCGATGCAGTCGAGGTTGACCATCCCGACGATCTGGTCGAGGCGCTCGGCTTCCTTCTCCTCCAGCACGTAGCGGCGCGCCCCGATCAGGCCGATCTCCTCGGCGCCGAAGGCGATGAAGCGAAGGCTGCGCGGGTGCTCGCGGCCGAGCAGCCGCTCCGCGACGCGGCGGAGTCCTTCGACGCCGGTGGCGTTGTCGATCGCGCCGGGGCCGCGCCAGACCGAGTCGTAGTGGGCCCCGACGACGACCGCCTCCTCCTCGTTCGCGCCTGGGAGCTCCGCGATGACGTTGCGCTCGCGCCGCCCCGGCACGAAGGTGCCACGAACGACGAGGCGCGCTCGCATCCCGTCCTCGAGCCGCTCGGCGTCGGCGACCGAGACGAATGCGGTCGGCGCGGTCGCGATGTGGCCGCCGTAGGCCAGACCGGTGAGGAAGGGAATCGGCCCGCGTCCGAAGGGCGTCCTCCGCAGCCGTCCCTCGCCGACGGCCCAGATCCCATCGCCGATCCGGCGCAGCTCGCCCTCGACCTCGCCCGGGTGTGAGTAGATGCACGGCCCGGCCGTCCAGCGCTCGCCGTCGATCTCGAGCACCGGTTCCTCGGCGTCGTAGCCGAGCAGGGGGAACTCGTGGAACCGTGGCTCAAGCCCGAGCTCGCGGAAGGCCTCGGCGATCTCGTCGGCTGCGCGCGCGGCCTGCTCGGAGCCGGCGGTGCGCACGCCGATCGTGCCGGCGAGCGTCTCGAGGAGGTTCACCGGCTTAGTATCGCCGCCCCGCGACCCGAGCCTTCGTCGGCTGCCGGACATTTCGCGACGCTTTCGACTCGCGCGCGTGACAGACACGTCACCTTTTCCTCGCTAGCGTGTTCGCAGGGGCATCGGGTGTGCCCTTGGGGGAGGTTGGGGGCTCGCCCATCGCCGCCCGCGCTACGGTCGCCCGGTGCAGCGGATCGCGATCATCGGGTCGCCCGGCTCCGGCAAGTCGCTGCTCGCGCGCGAGCTCGGGCGGCGGCTCGGCCTGCCTCGACGTCCTCTTCTGGCGGGCGGGCTGGGTCGAGCCCGACCGGGCGGAGTGGGAGGCGCTGAACCGCGAGCTCGTCCAGGCAGAGCGCTGGATCCTCGACGGCAACTACGGGAGCACGATGGAGATTCGCCTGGCCGCCGCCGACACGGTCGTCTTCCTCGATCCGCCGCCGCTCCTCTGCATCTGGCGCGTCGTCCGCCGGCGCCGCGCCGGCCCGCGCCCCGACCTTCCGCCCTATCTCGACGAGCGGGTCGGCGCACGCGACTTCCTCGCGTTCCTCGCGTACACCTGGCGTTACCGCCGCACGCGACGGCCGGGCGTGGAGGAGCGGATCGCGCGCCACCGCGGGGGCAAGAAGGTCCACGTCCTCCGCAGCCGCCGCGACGTTGACCGTTTCCTCGCCGTAGTCTCCGGCCCATGAAAGTCGGGATCGTCGTTCCCTACTCGTGGTCGTTCTGGGGCGCGGTCGTCGAGCACGCGGAGCTGCAGGCTGAGGCACTGCGGAAGCTCGGGATCGACACGCGCACGATCATGGGGAACGACCCCCCGGGGCAGTTCACCCGCGTCCTGCACCCGCGCGTCGGACGGCACGGCGAGCCCCCGGACGACGTGATCCCGATCGGCCGGTCCGTGATCGTCCCTGCGAACGGCAGCCTGCCGAACATCATCCTCAGCCCGCGTTCGTTCTTCCGGATCAAGCGCGTGCTCGACCGCGAGCGGTTCGACGTCCTCCACCTGCACGAGCCGATGACGCCGATCCCCTGCATCGCCACGCTCGCGCTCGGGACCGCTCCGATGGTCGCTACGCATCACGCGAGCGGCGAGCTCGGCTGGTTGAAGATCGCGATGCCGGTCTGGGGCTTCCTTGGCCAGCGCCTCGACTACCGGATCGCGGTGTCGGAACAGGCCCGCGAGACCGCGGAGCGGTGGCTGCCCGGGGACTACGAGGTGATTCCGAACGGCGTGCTCATCCCGCCCGAGGCCGAACCCGAAGGCCGCGAGCACCGGATCCTCTTCGCCGGGCGGCAGGAGCAGCGGAAAGGCCTGCACGTCCTGCTCGAAGCGTGGCCGGAGATCCGGAGGCGCACCGGCGCGACCCTGCGCATCGCCGGCGCTGACCCGCTCGCCGTGCGCCTTCTTCTGAGCCGCCTTCGGGTTCCGGATGAAGGGATCGACGTGCTCGGCTTCCTCTCCCAGGACGAACTGACCGCTGAATTACTTGCCGCGAAGGCGCTCGTCGCGCCGTCGATCGGCGGCGAGAGCTTCGGCATGGTGCTCACGCGCGCGTTCGCGTGCGCGACGCCGGTTGTCGCGTCGGACATCCCCGGCTACCGCGACGTCGCCACGCCGGAGACCGCCGTGCTCTTCCCGGCCGGCGACGCCGAGCGCCTCGTCGATGCAGTGGCCGCGCTGCTCGAGGACGAAGAGCGGCGTCTGGCGCTCGGCGAGGCGGCACGCAAGCTCGCCGTCGAGCGCTATTCCTGGGACGACGTCGCGCGCCGCCTCGCCGGAATCTACGAGCGCCTGGCCGCATGAACCGGCCGAGACTCCCCCAGCGTCCCTGGGTTCGGTTCGCGCTGTTCCTCCCGCTGGTCGCGCTCGTCGTCGGCCTGCTCTGGTGGCACGGGCCGTCCTGGAACCTCGTCTGGGATGCGTTCACCGTCGTCCGCTGGGACTGGGTCTTCGCGGCGATCGGCCTCAACCTCGTCTCGGTGCTCGCGCGCTCGCTCGCCTGGGAGACGGTGATCCGGCAGGCGCTTCCGTCCCCGCGGCCGGGCTTCCCGCTCGTCTTCTCGGCGTTCTCCGTCGGCTTGTTCGCGAACGCGATCCTCCCGGGGCGGATCGGCGAGCTCGCGCGCGTCGCGGTCCTGAACCGTCGGCTGCCTCCCCGCCGCGGGGCCTGGGCGACGCTCGTCGGCACCGTCTTCGCGCACCGCGTCTTCGACGTAATCCCGGTGATCGGCCTGATCGTGTACGTGCTGCTCACGGCGCGGATTCCCGCGTGGGCGATCACGAGCCTCGAGGTCTTCGTCGGGATCGGCGTGGCGCTGTTCGCGTTCGCGCTCGCGACCGCGCGCCTGCGCCATCGCGCGACCCTGGACGAGCTCGGCGTCGTCAAACGCCTGCTCGCAATGGGCCGGCAGGGCCTCGCGGTCATGCGGGCCCCGCTCCCGGCGGTCGTCGCGATCTTCTTCCAGACCTGCGGCTGGCTCTGCCAGCTATTCGCGGTGTGGGCGTCGATGCGCGCCTTCGACATCAACCTCGCGCTGCCGGCTGCGGGCCTCGTCCTGCTGCTCATGAACGTCGCGACGGTCTTCCCGTTGTGGCCCGGAAATGTGGGGCTGCTGCAGTTCGCGATCGCGCTACCGCTGACGAGCTACGGGATCGCGTACGCGCACGGGGTCGCGTTCGGGTTCGGGCTGCAGGCGATCGAGGCCTCGGTGGGCGTGGGCGTGGGACTCGTGTTCCTCGCGCGCGAGGGCCTGTCGTTCGGAATGGTCCGCGTGATGCCGGACGCCTCGCAGGCGGAGGTGCCGGAGGACGAGGAGGCGTCCGAGGCCCGGGCCGTCCTCCAGCGCGAGCACGTGAGCCGATAGGTGCGCGTCCTCGTCGCTCCGGCCTCGCTCAAAGGGGCGCTCGGAGCGCTCGAGGCGGCGGCTGCACTTGCGGAAGGAGTGCGCAGCGCCGGCGGCGACGCGACGGAGCAGCCGGTCGCGGATGGAGGCGACGGGACGCTCGCCGTGCTTCATGCGGCGCTCGGCGGTGAGTGGCACGAGGAGGGAGTGGTCGACGCGTTCGGGCGGACGCGGGCGGCGCGGTGGCTCGCGCTACCGGACGGCACGGCGGCGGTCGAGGCTGCGCAGGCGATTCCACTCGATCCGGAGCGGCTCGATCCGCTATCGGCGTCGAGCGAAGGTCTCGGGCTGCTGATCCGCGCGGTCGGCACGCCTAAGGAGCTGCTCGTCGGCCTCGGCGGGACGGCGAACGTCGACGGCGGGCGTGGTCTGCGCGCGGTGCTCGACGAGCTGCCGGCGCCGACCCGGGTCCTGTGCGACGTGGACGTCCCGCTCCTGGACGCCGCACGAGTTTTCGCGGCCCAGAAAGGCGCCGGCCCCGAGCAGGCGCGCGAGCTCGAGCAACGGCTGGCGGCGGACG
>JALZOQ010000333.1 GCA_030913835.1 Actinomycetota bacterium
CTCAAGTGCAGCCCGCCCGCAACGAAGTCGGCCGTGCAACGGCGGCTCGCGAGGCTCGTCCACCTCGCCGAGCGTTAGAGGGAAAATAGTGCGGCGGGCCGGAGGAGAAGCTCCGAGGACGACCTCCTCCTCCCGTTGAACCGCGCTCCGGACCTTGGCGACGGACGGGGTCTGAATCCATCGCCGGACGAGCACGGACCCGCCGCCGCAGCAGTATGACGCAGAGTTCGGCAGAAAACCAAGCACGACACTCGAAGGAGTCCGCGCAATTTGCGCGCGGTTAGACTCGCGCCTGGGGCAATCGGACAGGGGGGACGCACGTGGCGAAGGCGCGGGTCGGCATCAACGGGTTCGGACGGATCGGCCGGAACTTCTTCCGGGCCCATCTCGAGCGCGAGGCGAACTTCGAGATCGTCGCCTACAACGACCTCGGCGACGCCGCGACGATGGCCCAGCTGCTCAAGTACGACTCGAACCTCGGCCCGCTCCCGGGCGGCGTGGAGCTCGGCGACGGCAAGATCACGGCCGCCGGCAAGCAGCTGACCGTCCTCGCGGAACGCGATCCCGCGGCGCTGCCATGGCGGGAGCTCGAGGTGGACGTCGTGATCGAGTCGACCGGCTTCTTCACCAAGCGCGAGGGCGCGCAGAAGCACATCGACGCGGGCGCGAAGAAGGTCGTGATTTCCGCCCCGGCAACGGGCCCCGACGTGACGATCGTGCTCGGCGTCAACGACGGCGACTACGACCCGGAGATCCACCACGTGATCTCGAACGCGTCCTGCACCACCAACTGCGTCGCCCCGCTCGCCAAGGTGCTGCACGACCGCTTCGTGATCGAGCAGGGCTTCATGACGACGATCCACGCGTACACGAACGACCAGCAGGTGCTGGACCTGCCGCACGAGGATCTCCGGCGCGCACGGGCCGCCGCGATCAACCTGATCCCGACGTCAACCGGCGCCGCGCGCGCGATCGGGCTCGTTCTGCCCGACTTGCAGGGGAAAGTGGACGGCATCTCGGTGCGTGCCCCCGTTCCGACAGGCTCGATCACCGATCTGGTCGTCCGGCTCGGCCAGGATGTGACGGTCGAGGAGGTCAACGCCGCCTACCGCGAGGCCGCGTCGAGCGAGCCGCTCAAGGACTACCTCCAGTACGCGACCGACCCGTTGGTATCCACCGACATCCAGCGCTCCCCGTACTCGTGCATCTTCGACAGCGAGCTGACGATGGCGAACGGGACGATGGCCAAAGTTTTCGGCTGGTACGACAACGAGTGGGGCTACTCGTGCCGCCTCGTCGACGTCGTCACGCGGCTCCTGACCTGAGCTAGTGCGTCGGCCCCGGTCAGTCCGCGACGCGGAGGTCGGCGGCAAGCGCGTCCTGCTGCGCTCGGACCTGAACGTCCCGCTGGAGGACGACGGCGTCGCGGATGACACGCGCATCCGCGCAGCTCTCCCCACCATCGAGCTGCTGCTCGAGCGCACCGCTTCGCAGATCGTGATCTGCTCCCACCTGGGCCGGCCGAAGGGGCCCGATCCGAAGCTCTCGTTGCGGCCCGTGGCACGCCGGCTCGGTGAGCTGCTCGGCCATCAGGTCGCGTTCGACGAGCGCGGGGCGCGTCTGACCCTGCTCGAGAACACGCGGTTCAACCCGGAAGAGACGACCAACGGCGAGGGCTACGCGCGCGACCTCGCACGGCTCGGCGATCTCTACGTCAACGACGGGTTCGGCTCCGCCCACCGGGCGCACGCGTCGACCGTGGGGGTCGCGCAACTCCTGCCCGCCTACGCGGGCCTGCTGCTCGAGCGCGAGCTGCAGGAGCTGGGGAAGCTCCTTGGGGACGTCGACCGCCCCTTCGCCCTCATCTCGGGCGGGGCGAAGGTCGAGGACAAGCTCGGCGTGCTGAAGCACCTCGGCCGGCGCGCGGACACCGTTCTGATCGGCGGGAAGATGGCCGAGGAGCTGCGCGACGCGAATCCATTCGACTTCCCGGTCGTGCTCCCCGCGGACGTAGTCGCCGCGTCGGAGTTCGCACCCGACGCCGACCGTCGCGTGACGCCGTACGACGACCTTCCCGAGGGCTGGCTCGGCCTCGACATCGGTCCTGTCACCGAGCGGCGGTTTGCCGAGGAGATCGCCCGCGCCAAGACCGTGTTCTGGAACGGGCCGATGGGCGTCTTCGAGTGGCCGCGCTTCGCGGAGGGGACGAAGGCCGTTGCGCGCGCTGTCGCGGACGTGGACGGGTACACGGTCGTCGGCGGCGCCGACTCCGTGCGAGCGGTCAACGAGATCGGGATCGCAGACCGGATCGACTGGGTCTCGACGGGCGGAGGGGCTTCGCTGGAGTTCCTCGAGGGTAAGGAGCTGCCGGGGGTGGCAGTGATTCCGGAGGCGTGATGCTGGTCGCGGGGAATTGGAAGATGTACAAGGGAACGTCCGAGACGGTCGAGTTCTGCACGGTGCTCGCGGAGCGGCTGGACGCGATCGACGGCGTCGAAGTCGCGGTCTGCCCGCCGTACACGTCGCTCGCGGCGGCGGTTCGCACGCTGGCCGGGACGGAGATCGCCGTCGCCGCGCAGAATGTCCATTGGGCCGAGGAGGGCGCGTACACCGGCGAGGTCTCTGCCCCCATGTTGCGGGAGCTCGGCGTCTACGGCGCGATCGTCGGGCACTCCGAGCGCCGTCAGTACTTCGGAGAGACCGACGAGACCGTCGCCCGGCGCGCGGTCGCTGCGCGTGCGGCCGGCCTCGAGGTCATCGCGTGCGTCGGCGAGTCGCAGGAGGAGCGCGAGAGCGGCCAGACGGAGCTGGTGCTGAAGCTCCAGGTCGAAGCGGTGAAGGACGCCCTTCCCGAAGGCGACGTCGTGCTGGCCTACGAGCCCGTCTGGGCGATCGGCACGGGCAAGACCGCGACGCCCGAGCTGGCGCAGGAGGCGCACGCGTTCATCAAGTCGCTCTACGACGTGCCGGTCCTCTACGGCGGCTCCGTGAAGCCCGAGAACGCAGCGGAGCTGATGGCGATGCCGGGGATCGACGGCGCGCTCGTCGGCGGCGCCTCGCTCGAGGTCGACTCGTTCGCGGCGATCGTCCACTCGTGTCCTACCCGCTCGTAGCGCTCGTCATCCTGGACGGCTGGGGGTGCGCGCCGCCCGGGCCGGGGAACGCCGTCGAGCTTGCGAACACCCCGGTCTTCGACCGGCTCTGGCGCGACTACCCGCACACCACGCTCGAGGCCTCCGGGGAGGCGGTCGGCCTGCCGCCGGGCCAGATGGGGAACTCCGAGGTCGGCCACCTGACGATCGGCTCCGGACGGATCCTCGACCAGGATCTCCAGCGCGTGAACCGCGCGGTCGCGGGCGGCGCGATCTTCGAGAACGAGGCGCTCGTCGGCGCGTTCAGGCGCGCGCGCGAGCGCGGGGGAGACGTCCACCTGCTCGGGCTCGTCTCGTACGGCGGCGTCCACTCGCACATCGAACACCTGCGCGCGCTGCTCGAGCTGGCGCGGCGCGAGGGGATGGAGGCGCGGACCTGGATCGACGCGTTCACCGACGGACGGGACGTGTCTCCGCGCGCCGCTGTGCACGACTTCGCCGAGCTCCCCGCTGATCGAATCGCCACGATCGGCGGGCGCTACTACGCGATGGACCGCGACCAGCGGTGGGATCGCACCGACCTCGCCGTCGCAGCGATCGTCGACGGGCGAGGGGTCGAAGCCGATGACCCCGTCGAGGCGATTCGCGCGAGCTACGAGGGGGGGATCACGGACGAGTTCATCGTCCCGATCGTGCTCCGCGGGCGGCCGCACTTCGACGTCGAGCGCGACTCGGCGATCGTCTTCAACTTCCGCCCGGATCGAGTACGCCAACTGGTGATGCGGCTGCTCGAGCGCCGGGCCGATCTCACGACCATGACCCGGTACAGCGACGCCTTCGACTGTCCGGTCGCCTTCGCCGAGCAGGAAGTGTCCGAGACGATGGCCGAGGTGCTCGCCGAACACGGCGCGAGGCAGCTCCACGTCGCGGAGACCGAGAAGTACGCGCACGTGACCTACTTCTTCAACGGCGGGCGCGAGGACGAATGGCCGGGCGAGACGCGCGTGCTCATCCCGTCGCCGCGCGACGTCCCGAGCTACGACCTGAAGCCCGAGATGTCCGCCCGGGAGGTGACCCGGCGCTTCGTCGCGGAGATCGGCGAGGGCTATCGGTTCGGCGTGGTCAACTTCGCCAATCCGGACATGGTGGGCCACACCGGCGTGATCCCGGCGGTGGTCAAGGCGGTCGAGACCGCGGACGAATGTCTCGCCGACGTCGTCGCCGCGGTCGAGCGCACCGGAGGCGTCTCGCTGATCACCGCCGACCATGGAAATGCGGAGCAAATGCTCGAGCCCGATGGTGTAAGCCCACACACCGCCCACACGACGAACCCCGTCCCGCTGATCGTGACGGACACCCAGGTGTCCCTTGCGGGGCCCGGAGAGCTCTCCGATCTCATGCCCACGGCCCTGGCGCTCCTCGGTCTCGCCAAACCCTTACAGATGACCGGCAAAAACCTGATCCGGAATTTTGAATAGGGGTTATACTCCTCCACCTTGTCGCTTCAGCAGCCAGATCTAGCGGTTCTGCGGAAGGCGCAGCGGGGCGACGAACGAGCCTTCAGCCTGATCGTCCGCGCCTACGAGACGCCGGTCTACAACTACGTTCTCCGCCTCGTCGGTGACCGCTCCCTGGCCGAGGATCTGACGCAGGAAGTCTTCCTCCGGGTCTTCCAGGGCCTGCCGAAGTTCTCGCTGCGGTCGAAGTTCACGACCTGGATGTTCCAGGTGACGAAGAACCGCGTCCTGGACGAGCTGCGCGCGCACGAGCGCCGGCCACGGGCGGTCGTCGCGCTCGAGGACATCCCGCCGCTCGAGGTCGTCGATGCGCCGTTCGAGCGCCTCGAGATGATCGACGCCGTCTGGCGCGCGGTCGAGAACCTGAACGTCGACCTGAAGATGGCGCTCCTTCTCCGCGACGTCGTGGGGCTCGCCTATGGCGAGATCGCGGACTCGCTCGAGATCACGCTCGCCACGGTGAAGTGGCGGATCTACAAGGCGCGGGAGGAAGTCCAGCTCGCGCTGTTGCGCGAAGGCATCACCTTCGGCTCGGACCGCAAAGCCGAGCCGATCAAGGCCGAGCCGATCAGTCGCTAGCCCTCGAGTGCTCGCGTAGCCACGCGGCGAGGTTCCGCGCCTCCTGGGCGGGCGTCGCGCCGGGGGCGATGGGCAGGATC
>JALZOQ010000359.1 GCA_030913835.1 Actinomycetota bacterium
ACGCCGAACATCATCGGCGAGATCAAGCGCCATTTCCGCGACAAGGGCTGGTCGGTGCGCGTGCCGCGCGGCCTGCAGGAGCTGAACGTCCAGCTCTCCCGGCTCGTCGAGCAGCTGACCGTCCAGAACGGGCGCTCGCCGACGATCACTGAGCTCGCGAAGGCCGCGGGCGTCGAGGAGGAGGAAGTGCTGGAAGCGCTCGAATCCGGGCGCGCGTACAGCTCACTTTCGCTCAACTCGGGCGGCGGCTCCGACGAGGACGGCGACCTCGATCCGCTGGAGTCGATCGGCACGGAGGAGCACCAGTACGAGGTCTCGGAGGACCGCGCCGTGCTCGCGCCCGGCTTCCGCGTCCTCGACGAGCGCGAGCGAAAGATCCTGCACCTGCGGTTTTTCAAGGGCCTGACCCAGTCGCAGATCGCCCAGCAGGTCGGCATCTCGCAGATGCACGTCTCCCGGCTGATCCGCCGCTCGCTCGAGAAGATCCGCGACGAGATCGCTGCCGAGGAAGACGAGCGCGAGACGCGGGTCGCCGGCGGCTGATCCGCGGTAAGGCGCGGCGCAGCGCCGACAGGCGGTTCGTCTCCTAACCGCCCGTAGAATCGTCGCATGCGCACGACGCAGGAGCTGCGTGCGGGCTACCGCGCGTTCTACGAGTCGAAGGGTCACACCTTCCATCCGTCCTGGCCGCTGATTCCCCGCGCCGGCGATCACTCGACGCTCCTCAACTCGGCCGGGATGCAGCCGCTGATGCCGTTCTTCCTCGGTCGCGAGCAGCCGCCGGCGCCACTGCTGACCACGCTGCAGAAGTGCTTCCGCACGCCCGACATCGACGAGGTCGGACTCGATGGACACCACCTGACCTACTTCGAGATGCTCGGCAACTTCTCGTTCGGCCAGTACTTCAAGGAAGGCGCCATCGAGCTGGCCTGGGAGTTCCTGACCGAGCACATGCACATCGACTTGAGCAAGCTCTGGGTCAGCGTCTTCGCGGGCGACCCGGAGCTCTCACTCGGCGAGGACGAGGTGACGATCCGCCTCTGGGAGCAGATCGGCCAGCCGCCTGAACGCATCATCCCGCTACCGCGCGCCGAGAACTTCTGGTCAGTGGGCGGGCCGGGGCCGTGCGGGCCCGACTCCGAGCTCTACTACGACCGGGGCGAGGAGCTCGGTTGCGGCGAGTCCGACTGCGCGCCGGCCTGCACGCGCTGCGAGCGCTTCCTCGAGTTCTGGAACCTCGTCTTCATGGAATACGAGCTGCACTCCGACGGCTCGCTCACTCCGCTTCCGAAGCAGAACATCGACACGGGGATGGGGCTCGAGCGCACCGCGAGCATCCTCCAGGACGTGATCTCGGTCTACGAGACCGACGGCTACCAGGACATCATGCGCTGGATCGAGGGCGAGAGCGGCGTCGGCTACGGCTCCTCGGACGAGGCGACGAAGGCGCACCGGATCCTGGCCGACCACGGTCGTGGGATGACCTTCCTCGCGGGGGAGGGCATCGCCCCGTCGAACGAGGGGCGCGGCTACGTCATGCGCCGGATCGTCCGGCGCGCCGTGCTGCAGGCGGGCCGGATCGGGCTCGAGTCGCCGTTCCTCGCGCGCCTCTCGGACGTCGTGATCGACCAGATGGACGAGGCGTATCCAGAGCTCGCGGAGACCCGCACCGACGTCCATCGCATCCTCACCGCCGAGGAGGAGCGCTTCTCGGAGACGCTCCAGCGCGGGATGCGGCTCTTCGACGAGATCGCGGTCGCGGGCGAGATCTCGGGCGAGGCCGCGTTCATGCTCCACGACACCTACGGCTTCCCCCTCGAGCTGACGCAGGAGCTGGCGCGGGAGCGCGGGCTCGGCGTCAACGAGGAGGAGTTCACTGCACTGATGGGGCGGCAGCGCGAGCGCTCGCGGGCCGCCGTCTCGAAGGACGACCAGCGGGCGGCCGAGTTCGCGCATGCGGCCGGGTTCCGCACCGAGTTCGTCGGCTTCGAGAAGACCGACGTCCTGACCCAGATCGGCGCGCTGGAGGACCTCGGCGACGGACTCTTCCTCGCGAAGCTCCGCGAGTCGCCGTTCTATCCCGCGGGCGGCGGCCAGGTCACCGACGCGGGCTTCGTCGAGCTGGACGACGGCTCGGGCACGCGCGCGGACCTGCGCGAGGCCTACCGGTTCGAGGACGACCAGGTGCTCGGCTTCGAGGGCTCGGGCTTCAAGGCGGGAGATCGCGTGCGGGCCGTCGTTCCGTGGCCGGTCCGGTTCCCCACGATGGCGAACCACACCGCCACGCACCTGCTGCACAAGGCGCTGCAGGAGGTGCTCGGCGAGCACGTCAGGCAAGCCGGCTCGGCGGTGCGGCCCGACAAGCTGCGCTTCGACTTCACGCACCCGCAGGCAGTCACGCCCGAGGAACGCGAGCGGATCGAGCACCGCGTGAACGAGAAGGTGTTCGAGAACCTGCCCGTGCGGATCTTCGAGACGCCGATCGCCGAAGCGCAGAAGCTCGGCGCGATGATGCTCTTCGGCGAGAAGTACGGCGACGTCGTCCGCGTGGTCGAGATTCCGGACTACTCGCGCGAGCTGTGCGGCGGGACGCACGTACGCTCCACCGCCGAGGTGGGGCCGTTCGCCATCCTCACGGAGCAGTCGGTCGGCGCGGGGGCGCGGCGGATCGAGGCGGTCACCTCCGGCGAGGCCTATGCGCTGTTGCACGGGCGCACGCGCGAGGCCGAGGAGCTCCGCGCCGAGCTCGCGCAGGCGCGGAAAGCGGGCAAGAAGCCGGTCGGCGAGCCGACTGCGCGACCGGAGATCCTGTCCAGGGACGGCGACGGGCGCGTCGTCGTCGCCGAGGTCAAGGCCGTCAAGGGCGGGAACCTGCGCGATCTCTCCGATCAGCTGCGCCAGCAGGAGAACGCGCTTGCCGTCCTGCTCGGCTCGGTGGACGACGGCCGGGTGTTCGTCGTCGTCAACCTCGATCCGTCGTTGGAGGAGCAAGGCCTCGACGCGGTCGCGGTCGTTCGCGCGCTCGCGCCGATCATCGGCGGGGGCGGAGGCGGGCGTCCGGGGCTGGCCGAGGCGGGCGGCAAGGACCCGGCCCGGCTCCGCGAAGCGCTCGAGGCCGGTCGGGACGCGGTCGTCGCGGCCCTGTCCTAGACGTTGAAGGTCCTCGCGCTCGACTACGGCTCCGCGCGTACCGGGATCGCGGTCTCGGATCCGACGGGTACGCTGGCGCGTCCCGTGGGGGTCGTCGAAAAAGTAGGAACGGAGGCAGGCTTGGCGCAGCTGCTCGAGGTGATCCGAGCCGAGAACCCGGAACGCATCGTCGTCGGGCTCCCGCTGACCATGCGGGGAGCGCACGGCGAGCAGGCTCGCGAGACCGACCGGTTCGTGGAAACGCTGCGCGGCGCGACCTCGGTCCCGGTCGAGAGCTTCGACGAGCGCTTCACGACCGACCTCGCGGACCAGACCCCGTCGGCCGCGCCCGCCGACGCGCGCGCCGCCGCCCACCTCCTGACGGGCTACCTGACGTGGTCGAGCGGCGGTCGGGCGTGATCCCACCCGCTCGGGGAACGGGCCACGGACGCCCGAGCCGCGACCAGATCGTCCGGCGGCGTGCGGTTGCGCTCGTGTTCTTCGTCCTCGCGGTCGGGGTTGTGATCCTGCTCGCCGCGTCGGCGATCGGCGGGGGGAAGGATGCCGCTCCGCCAACGCCGACCGTGGCGCCGCCGCCGAAGCCGCTGCGCATCGTCTTCCCGGAGGGGTTCACGCGCAAGGAGATGGCGGAGCAGATCACGGCGGTCGACAAGATCGCGCGGCGGAAGCGGCGCGTCGACCCGATCCTCTCTGCGAAGCAGTACCTCGTAGCGACTACGTCGTCCGCGCTCCCCGGGACGTTCGCGGAGGATGGGAAGCGGCGAAATCTCGAGGGCTTCCTGTTCCCTGCGACGTACGACTTCACGAGGCGGACGACGTCGGCCGAGCTCGTGCAGGATCAGCTCGACGCCTTCCAGCGGAACTGGAAGAAGCTCAACCTCGGCTTCGCGAAGTCGAAGAACCTGACGCCGTACGACGTCCTGATCATCGCCTCGATGGTCGAGGAGGAGACGCTCGCACCCGACGAGCGCCAGCTCGTGGCCGCCGTGATCTACAACCGGCTCAAGGCACGGATGCCGCTCGGGATCGACGCGACCCTCCGCTATGGCCTGGACATCCCGGCGACCGAGTCCATCCGCCAGTCGCAACTCGAGAGCGACTCGCCGTACAACACGCGCAAGGTCGTCGGGCTCCCGCCGACGCCGATCGCGAATCCCGGCCTCGCGGCACTGCAGGCGGCCGCGCATCCTGCCAAGGTGAACTACCTCTACTTCGTCCGGAAGCCGGACAAGAAGCACCATTTCTTCACGGACAGCTTCGAGGAGTTCCAGAACTACGCCAACGCCCACGGCTTTTAGAGGCACGGGGGAACCCCATGGTTCCCCCGTGAGCCCCCTCCTTCACGGAGCGCGCTGTAGCGCACGGCTTGCCTCCCGCCGGGCAAAGCCCGGCTCCGGCAACAGTCGAGTCGGCGTAGCAGGCACAAGGCGCGCATCAGACTGGAGCTCATCACCTATGCGGGCACTAGAGTGGCGCCATGAGCAACCCGGAGCGCCTTGAACGGTTGCGCGCCTCGCTGGAGGAGCCGCTGCTCGTCACGGACCAGGTCAACGTCAAGTACCTGACCGGCTTCAACAGCGACAACGTGGCGCTGCTCGTTGAGCCCGGGCGGACACGGCTGTTCACCGACTTTCGCTACGCGGAGGGAGCCCGCGGAGCGGTTGGGGAGGACGTCGAAGTCGTGGAGACGGAGCGAAACGTGTACGCGGGCGTTGCCCAGCAGCTGAGCGGCGACGTCGGGTTCGAGGCAGCCGTCGTCTCCTACGCGAACTACGAGACCCTTCGGAGCGGCAGCGCAGAGCTCGTTCCCCGAACCGGAGTCGTTGAGGCGCTTCGCGCGGTCAAAGACGACGCCGAGCTCGCGGCGATCCGCAAAGCCGCCGAGGTCTCCGACGACGCGTACGAGCGGCTCTCGCGCGAGCGGTTCATCGGGCGCACCGAGAAGGAGCTGGCGTGGCGGATGGAGCAGGTCCTGCACGAGTGCGGCGGCGAGAAGCTGTCGTTCGACGTGGCCGTCGGCAGCGGCCCGAACGGCGCGTTTCCGCACGCCGACCCCACGGATCGGGAGGTCAAAGCCGGCGAGCTCGTTGTCGTGGATTCGGGGACGACGGTCGAGGGCTACGCGTCGGACTGCACGCGAACGTTCGCAACCGGCTCGCTGGCTGGCGAGCTGAAGGAAGCCTACGCCGTGTGCCTCGAGGCGCAACAGGCGGCGCTCGACGGCGTGCGCGCGGGCGTACGCGGCGCGGACGTCGACGCGATCGCTCGTGTGCGGATCGACGCGTCGCCGTTCAAGGGCCTCTTCGGCCACGGGCTCGGCCACGGCGTGGGGATGCGCATCCACGAGGGGCCGACGCTGCGACCCGAGTCGAAGGACGTCCTCCAGCCCGGCAACGTCGTCACGGTGGAGCCGGGGATCTACATGCCCGGAAAGGGCGGGATCAGGATCGAGGACCTCGTCGTCGTCACCGACGGCGACGCGGAGGTGCTGACGCACTTTTCGAAAGACCTTTTCTCGGTCGAGTAGTTAGCCTTCGCCGCCGTGGCCGACCAGGTCAACACGAACCAATTCAAGAATGGCATGCACATCGAGCTCGACGGCGGCGTCTGGCGCATCGTCGGCTTCCAGCACGTGAAGCCCGGCAAGGGCGGCGCGTTCGTCCGCACCAAGGTCAAGAACATCGACTCGGGCGCGGTAGTCGACCGCACGTTCCGGGCCGGCGAGAAGTTCGCACGCGTGTTCACCGAGACGAAGAACATGCAGTACCTCTTCGACTCGGGCGACGACGTCGTCCTGATGGACGAGGAGAACTACGAACAGATGAGTCTGCCGCGCTCCCTGGTCGCCGACGAGCTGCCGTACCTCCAGCCGACCTCGAATGTGCAGCTGTTGATGGTCGGCGGCAAGCCCTCCGGGATTCAGCTGCCGAGCTCGGTGGAGCTCCAGGTGACCGACACCGAGCCCGGCGTCAAGGGCGACACGGTCTCGAACGTGACGAAGCCGGCAACGCTGGAGACCGGCGCGATCGTCCAGGTGCCGCTCTTCGTGAACGTCGGCGAGCGGATCAAGGTCGACCCCCGCGAAGGCCGCTACATCTCGCGCGCGTAGGCGAGCGCTCGCTCGATGCGCCGCCGCGCCTCGGCGTGGTGCGCCGGATCGTCGCTTCGCTCGACGACGAGTTGAGTCCACGCGGCGAGCTGCAGGCTCAAGAGCGGCATGACGGCGTCGATGTCGCAGTGGCCGCCGTAGCCTGCGATCGCTTCCTCCGCGGCGTGATGTGTGCGGTAGCGCATGCACGCGAGGTCGTATTCGATCGGGCCGAGGCAGGCGTTCTCGAGGTCGTTCCAGAGCGGGCCGTCCGGCGACCAGAGCACGTTTGCGAGATGCGCGTCGCCGTGCAGCGGCCGTCCCCCGAGCGGTTGCAGGCGGTCGGCGAATTCGAGCAGCTCGTCGAGTTCGAGCTGCGCCAGCAGTCGCCGCACCTCGGGGAGGCGGTCGCAGGTCGGCAGCTCGCCGGGATAGCCGAGCAAGGCTTCGTGGAGGCGGCGCAGGCTTCCGCCGGCAGCGACCGGATCCGCACGGGCCGGGTCGTGGTCGATCCAGCACCAGAACGTGATCGCGAATCCACCCTCGTCGTGCGGCCCCGGGTCGACCTCGTCCGACACGGGCGCGACCGGTGCGCCCTCCGCAGCCAGAAAACGAGCGAGCCGAACCTCCTCGGCGAACCAGGCCGGCTCCCGCAGACGCGCGAGCGTCACGGGGACACGCGCGATCACTGGCGCGGGCGCCAGGTGCACGAGCACGTTCGTAAGATCGCGGACGACCACGGGATCCTCGACGCGCAAGCCGTGCTTGCGCGCGGCAGAAACAGCCGCGGAGACCGCGTCGCTCGATTCCATGCGCAGGACGTTAAGGTCCCGCGTGATGCCTGCGCTGGCAGACACGACCGTGCGCCTGATGAGCCAGGAACCGCTCGCGGGCCGAATGCCGACCGCCGAGCTGCTGCGCCTCGCCGAGATCCTCGACCGAGCCGGGTTCGCGTACCTGGAGGTTTCCGGAGGAGGCGTGTTCGACAGCGCCGTCCGCCGCGGAGTCGAGAGCCCCTGGGAGCGGATCCGCGCGCTCAAGGCGCGCACGAAGACGCCGCTCGGACTTGCCTTGCGCGGGCGCTTCCTCGTCGGCTCGAGGCCGGTCGACGGCGACTTCATCCGCAGGTTCGTCGCCTCGGCCGCCGAAAACGGCATCGGCGTCTTCCGGCTCCACGACCCGCTCAACGACGTCTCGAACCTGCGGGAGGCGGCCGAGGCGGTCGCCGCGGCGGGGAGCGAGTTCGAGGCCGGACTTGTCTACAGCTCCGGCAAGACGGGCGAGACCGAGCCGCTGCTCGAGCAAGCGCGCAAGCTGCCCGAGCTCGGCGCGAACCGCGTCCTGCTCCACGACCCGACCGGCTCGCTGCAGCCGCATCGCGCGAGCGATCTCGTCGGGCGACTCAAGGAGGCCTCGGGCCTGCCGGTCGGGATCTACACCCAGGGCTCGGGCGGCAACGCGCTGGCCGCGGCGCTCGAGGGCGCACGCGCCGGGGCCGACCTGATCGCGTGCGCGATCTTCCCGGTGGCTCTCTCGCTACACCGCGTCTCGGGCGAGAGCCTTGCCGAGGCGCTGGGGGGACTCGGGCTGGACACGGGCATCGACATCGACGCGCTCTGGGAAGCGAGCGACCTCGTCGATCTGCACATCGGGGACGAGCCGGTGACGCCGCTCGCCCCGCGGATCGCCGTTCGCGCCGCGGAGCACGACCTGCCGGCGGGCCTCGTCGCGGCGCTCGACCTGCACCTTGGGGCACATGCCGCGGGCGACCGGCTCGAAGAGGTGCTGGTCGAGCTGATCCAGATCCGCGCGGAGGTCGGTTCACCGCCTCTCGCCGCGCCGATCGGCCAGGTGCTCGCCTCGCAGGCCCTCCTGCACATTCTGTCCGCGCAGCGCTGGACGACCGTCGTCGACGAGCTGCGCGACCTGATCGAGGGCCGCTACGGCACGCCGCCGGGACCAATCGATCCGTCCGTTCGGCGTGCGATCGAGCTCCTCTCCGACGGCGTCCCCGACGAGCCCGAGCAGGCGCTGAGCGAGATCCGCGAGGAGGCGGTCGGCCTGGCCGCGAGCGAGGAGGAGCTGCTGCTCCTCGGGCTGTTCGGCGACGACGCGGAGCCGCTCCTGCACACCATCCGGGGCCGCACCGACCCCGGGACACTCGCTGCCGCCGGGGTCGACCAGAGCCGCGCGGAGCGGATCCGGGAGATCGTTCGCGTCGTGCAGGAGTCGGGAGTCGCGGAGGTGACGATCGAGGAGGACGACCTGCGCGTCACCGTGCGGCGAACAGACGATCGCGCCGCGCCGCTGATCGCGGACGCGCCCCTCGGCACCGTCGAGCCCGGGCAGCAGGCGCCGGTGGCTCCGTCGAACGGCCTCGTCCGGATCGAGGCGCCGATGGTCGGCACCTTCTACCGAGCTTCCCAGCCAGGCTCCCCGCCGTTCGTGGAGGAGGGCGACGCGGTCGCAGCAGGCCAGACGCTTTGCATCCTCGAGGCGATGAAGCTGATGAACGAGGTGAAGGCCGACGCCGAGGGGATCATCCGCGCGATCCACGCGCAGAACGGCCAGCCGGTCGAGTTCGGGCAGGCGCTGTTCGACCTCGAGCCCGCGATGAGCCGGCCGCTAGACGCCTTCTGATGTTCAACCGTGTCCTGATCGCGAATCGCGGCGA
>JALZOQ010000361.1 GCA_030913835.1 Actinomycetota bacterium
ACTCCGACCGTGTAGCCCTCCTTGAGGCGCCCGAGCCCTTCCGGGCTGCTCATGGCGTCGTTACGCCGGCGAGGGCGCCGGTTCGCGCGAGACGATCCGCCGCAGCTCGCGTCGGTTGACGACAGCGGCCGCGACCCCCGCGACCGCGATGCCGGCCACGATGTCGAGCCAGAAGTGGTTCGCGGTCGCCATCACGGAGAACCAGACCCAGGCCGGCCAGATCGCCCAGAGCACCTTCACGTACCACCGGCGCGTCACGAACGAGAGCACGACGCCGGCGATCAGCGCGTCGGCGGCATGCAGGCTCGGCATCGCCGCGTAGGGGTTCGACGCAAGCTCGATCAGCCCGGAGCCGTGGTTCAGAGCGGAGAACTGCGAGAGCGTGTCCACGAATCCGAAGTCCGAGAACATCCGCGGCGGCGCCGTCGGCGCCAGGACGTAGCCGACGAGCCCGATGACGTTCGCGAGCAGGATGGCGTTCCTGAAGCGGGCGAACTGCTCGTGGCGTCGGAGGTAGACCCAGCCGAGCGCGAGTCCGAGGACGCCGAACTCCGAGAGCCAGTACGTCCACGACGTCGCCGTCTCGAGCAGCCGCGAGGAGTCGGCGAGCCGCTGGAAGGTCAGCTCCCAGAGCGTGCTCGACACGCCCTGCTCCAGCTCGATCACGCGCCGGCCGTACTCGAACGCCTTGGCGGGGCTCCGGTCGGCGAACCCGCGCGCAACCTGGTACGCGAGCAGGAAGCCGAACCAGATCCCAAGCTGACGCCCGAGGTCGGCCCAGCCGCGCGGCAGGTACCGGCGGCCGACGGCTGCTACGGCGGCGGTCATCTACCTCCGATCTTAACTGGGTCCGCGGCGGTTTCATTCCCCGGCGATTACCGTTCGCTCGCCATGAGGGCTTCGCTCGTACTCGTCCTTGGAGCCGTGCTCGCGCTCGCAGGCTGCGGCGGATCGCGAGACGCTGAGGAAGCGCTGTCCGGGCGGGAGCGGCTCTGGGTGCGCAACTACACGGCCTGGACCGTGAGGACCGCGCGCGCCGCAGGGGGCGCCGAGGAGGTGCGTCAGCGCATGCTCGGCGGCGACGACACGGCCCGCGCCGACTACGACAGGGCGGTCGCTCCCATCCGTGAGTGCCGCACGCGCTTCGATCGCGTGGGTCCGGCGCCCACGAAGCGGCTCCAGGCCGTGCAGACGCTCGCGCTCGAGGCCTGCGCCGATTTCCAGCGCTGGGTTCGAGCCGAGTCGCGCGCGTTCGACGGGCCGCCCGGCGACCTCCTGCTCGAGTCGGAAGCCGCGATCGCGAGAGGGAACCGTGTGTGGCTCGAGGCGGAGCGGAAGCTCGAGAGCGTCTTCGCGTGGAACCGGCCGCTACCGGTTCGAACTGGCGAGGTCGGCGCGAGCCGCATCGAGCCACGCTTCGGACGGGTCGCGTCGATGCTGGCGAACCGATCGGTCCAGGTGCGCTGCTGGTCAGCGGCGGACTGGGACGACGTTCACGACGAATGGCAGGCGTATACCGACGACGACCACGACGCGATCGGCTTTGTCGCGTCGTTCGATCGCGGGCGGCTGAGCCTCGCGCCGGATATCTGCGACCTGCTCGCAGGCCTCGCCTACGGCGGTGCACGGCCGCACGGCGGCGAGCAGAGGCGCGACCTCGCCGAGGCGGTGGAAACGCTCGGCCACGAAGCCGAGCACCTCGTCTCGCCGGGCACGGAGGCCGCGACGGAGTGCTACGGCATGCAGGACATCCGGCGTACCGCCGGGCTCCTGGGCGCCGACCGGGCCTACGCGAACGGCCTGGCCGAGCTGTACTGGCGTGAGATCTATCCCGCCAAGCCAGAGGCCTACACGACGCCCCTGTGCCAGGACGGCGGGCCGCTCGACCGCAACCCGGCTAGCTCGGTTTGGCCCTAGGAGGCTGCGGGGCAACGGCGCAAAGACGACGTTGCGTCGAAGCTTCCTAGCCGCCGATCTGCGACATCGACCGCGAGGCGCGCACGAAGCCGCGCTCGTTGATGCGGTGCTTGAGCTCCTTGTGGGCGACGGCGTTGCGGAGCGCCGCCACGAGCTGCTCGTCGGAGGAGCCGTCGCGGAGCGGCGTCTTCAGATCCCACTCGCGCCGTGAGAACAGACACGTCCTCAGCTGTCCGTCGGCGGTGAGCCGGATGCGGTCGCACGAGGAGCAGAACGGCTCGGAGACCGGGTTGACGAAGCCGAGCTCGCCGATTCCGTCCGCGAACCCGTAACGCTTGGCCGTGGAAGACGCCTTCGCCGGCAACTCGACGAGCGGGCCGAAGCGCTTCTCGATCAGCGCGCGGATCTCGCCGCCGGTCAGCACCTGGTCCTCGCGCCAGATCTCGTCGGCGTCGAGCGGCATGAACTCGATGAAGCGGACGACGTAGGGCTTCCGGCGCGCGAGCTCGGCGAGCTCGGGCACCTCCTGCTCGGTGAAGCCCTTGATCGCGACGCAATTGACCTTGATCGGGCGGAGCTCGGGGTAGCGCTCGGCCTCCTCGAGCCCGCGCAGAACCGAGTCGAGCGCGTCGCGGCGCGTCAGCTCGGCGAAGCGGACGTGCGACAGCGAGTCGAGTGAGACGTTGATCCGCTTCAGGCCGGCGGCGACGAGCGGGCCCGCCAGACGGTCGAGCAGCACGCCGTTCGTCGTCAGCGACAGGTCGCGCACGCCGGGGGTGCGCGCGAGCATCTCGACGAGCGTGGGCAGGTCGCGGCGGACGAGCGGCTCGCCGCCCGTCAGGCGAACCTCGTCGACCCCAAGCGACGCGAGCACGCCGACGAGTCGCGCGATCTCCTCGAAGGTCAGGATCTCGGCGCGGCCGAGCCATTCGAGCCCCCCCGCGGGCATGCAGTAGGTGCAGCGGAAATTGCACTTGTCCGTGACGGAGACCCGCACGCTGCGGATCTCACGACCCCATCCGTCGCGAAGCGGCTCCATCGGTCAGGTTTTACCTGTTTTCTCCAGGAGGGTTTGGCGTGACGTCGCCTGACGATAGAGCTGCGTTTCGTCAAACCCTCCCTGCGGAACATTGCTTCCAGTACCCCCGACAATGGAGGTAGGCATGACCAGCAGGGATTGGATCGTCTTCGAGTCCGGCACGGGTGGAGAAGAGTCCGGCGGCGGAGGCGGCAGTGACGATG
>JALZOQ010000366.1 GCA_030913835.1 Actinomycetota bacterium
CCTCCGCGACGCGCGCGTGACGACGCTCTACGAAGGCACGAGCCAGATCCAGAAGCTGATCGTCGGCCGGGCGCTCACTGGGGAGAGTGCGTTCGCGTAACGTGGAGAGGCATGGCTGAAGCCGTCATCGTCGCTGCGGCGCGAACGCCGATCGGAAGGGCCCGGAAGGGCTCGCTCGTCGACGCGCGCCCCGACGATCTGGCCGCGTTCGCGATCGACGCGGCCTTGCAGCAGGTGCCGGAGCTCGACCGCGGCGAGATCGGCGACGTGATGATCGGTTGCGGCTTTCCCGAGCAGAGGCAGGGGATGAACCTGGCACGCCGCGCGGCGCTGCTCGCGGGTCTGCCGCCCGACGTCCCCGGCACGACGGTGAACCGCTTCTGCGCGTCGAGCCTGCAGACGATTCGGATGGCGTTCCATGCCGTGCGCGCCGGCGAGGGCGACGTCTTCGTGGCCGGCGGAGTCGAGTCGATCTCGCAGGTCGACGGCTACCCCAAGTCGGACGAAGAGCTCCATCCTTCGCTCTTTGGCGACAAGGCACCGATCGCGAACGTGTACATCCCGATGGGGCTGACCGCGGAGAACGTCGCGGAGCGCTACGACGTGTCGCGTGAAGACATGGATCGGTTCGCTCAGCGCTCCCAGGAGCGCGCGGTGGCAGCGCAGGAGTCGGGCTTCTTCGACCGCGAGGTTACGCCGTGGGACGGCGTGTCGCGCGACGACGGGCCGCGACCGAGCTCGACGTACGAGGCTTTGTCGCAGCTCGAGCCGGCGTTCAAGCCGGGCGGCAAAGTCACCGCCGGGAACTCGTGTCCGTTGAACGACGGCGCGGCCACCGTCGTCGTGATGAGCGCGGAGCGCGCGGGCGAGCTCGGGCTGAAGCCGCGGGCGCGAATCCTGGCGTCGGCGGTCTCCGGCGTCGAGCCGGAGATCATGGGTGTCGGCCCGATCGGTGCGATCAAGCAGGTGCTGCAGCGCGCGGGGATGACGATCGGCGACGTGGACGTGATGGAGCTGAACGAGGCGTTCGCCGCGCAGGTGCTACCGGTGTGCCGCGAGGTCGGCATCGATCCCTTCGGCGAGCAGGTGAACCCGCACGGCGGCGCGATCGCGCTGGGGCACCCCTACGGCATGACGGGCGCGCGGATCATGTGCACACTGCTGAACGACCTCGAGACGCTCGACAAGACAATCGGGCTCGAAACGATGTGCGTCGGCGGCGGCCAGGGCATGGCCATGCTCGTCGAGCGGACCGACTAAGACAGCAGCGTTCTCCCGCCACAAGGCCGCGGTGTAACACGGTGCGTTGACTTCTGCACGGAGAGCGTGATAAGGAACTCCGACTCACGGCGACGCCTCGCGCGCCTCCGAGGAAGGAGCAAGAGTGGGCTGGTTCCCGATTGGACCCGACTTCGTGTTCGCGCCGCGAACTGCCCCCTTCAAGCGCCTGTCGCGACGCAACGAGTTCGGCCGGCAGGGTCTCGTCTCGAACATCGCGATCGACCCGACCGATGCCGACACGATCTACGTCGCGGAGCGCCCGAGCTCCGGTGGGACCTCGGCGTTCCGCACGCGTGACGGCGGGTGGTCCTGGACGCCGATCGCGGACTCGCTGCAGCAGGTGAACTCGAACGTCGATCCGAGCTGCTTCGCCGTCAACCCCTCGCACCCGGAGATCGTCTACATGGGGACCTGGTCGGACCGGTCTGCCTTCGTCTCGACGAACCGCGGCGAGCCGGGTTCGTGGGGTGCGCGCACGCCGCTCCCCAACAACGCGAACATCCGGAAGCTGATCGTCGACCCGCGTACGGCTGCGACGGCGGCGACGACGGTAGTGTACGCGGCCACGAGTCAGGGCGTCTACCGCTCGCCGGACGGAGGCGCGACCTGGACGCGGGTGCTCGTGGGGGACGTCTGGACGCTCGAGACCCATATGCCTCCGACGGGCACGGATCGCTTCTACGCGGGCGTCTACGGCACCGGCGTCTTCCACGCCACGAACCCCACAGGGACGTGGACGAACCTCAACGCCGCCGGGATCGGGCTGCCTGCGAGGTCGATCCCCGATCCGGCGAACGACCCGCTCGGAAACTGGGAGACCGTCCTCGTCGACTACTGCAGGCTCAACCCGGCGCGCGCCTACGCGTGGTTCCTCAAGGGCGGCCAGACCGTGTTCCTCTACACGACGTCCGCGCCCGCGACGGCCTGGACGCAGATCGCCATGACGTCGCCTCCCAGCCCGTGGTACGGGTACTACGCGATGTCGTTCGCCGTCGCGCCGAACTCCCCGGGAGACGGGGCGAACGACATCCTCTTCTTCGGGTCCGGCGGAGTCGACCGGTCGATCAACTCGGGCGCGACCTGGCAGGGCGATGCGGTCTGGTACCACGCCGACCAACACGCGATCGCGTTCTCCCCCGCCGCCCCCGCCGCCGGCGTGGTGCCGACGCTCTACATCGGCTGTGACGGCGGCCTGGGAGCGAGTAACAAGCTCGCCGACCCGACGTACGCGATCGCAACTGCCCCCGCGCACTACAACGAGGGGGACAACGTCGTGGGCTCGGGCGCGTGGACGAACCGCAACCACGGGAAGCAGTCCAGCGCCGTCTACCAGTACGCGTCGCCGCCTACAGCTCCCTCGCTCTCGTACATCGGATGCCAGGACACCGGCGTGAACGCAGGCGACGGGCAGCTCGGATGGCGGGGCATCGCAGACGCCGACGGAGGGGCGCTCGCGGCGTCGACCGGTCCCACCGGCGTCTCGCTCTGGGGGATCATGGGCGCCTACGGCGGGTGGCCGGGCTTCCGAATCATCCGCTGGATCGATCGCGGCGAGTTCGCGCCCGCGACGAGCTGGGTCACCTTCTCGGGATCGCTGCTCGCGGGGACGAGCAACTACGTCACCGGCCTCGACGGCCTCGGGCTCGCCGGCGCCGTCGTTCGAGCGAACGGATCGACGACGCTCTCGGCGGCGATCGTCGCGGGAACCGCGGCGCAGGCTGCGACGCCCGCCTCGATGACGGGGATCGTCTCCGGCGCGCGACTCTGGATCGGAGAGGGGACGGATCACGCGGAGACCGTCTTCGTCACGGCGACGACCGCCACGACTTTCACGGCGGTCGTCACCCGCGACCACGCGATCGGCGAGACAATCGTCCGCGAGCGCGCTCACGTCTTCCGCATGGGACACGACGCCGCCGCCTCGCCGCTCAGCCAAGACTTTGCCCTGAACGGCAACGTGTCGATCGTCGCCGCGAGCCCCTCCGACGCGAACGTCCTGTACTGCGGGTTGACCAGCCAACGCGTGTTCTTCACGAACGCCGGAGCGGCTGCCGGGCCTGGGACCGTGTGGACGGAGGTGACGACGAATCGGCCCGCGGCTTTCGCAATGGCCGACATCGAAGTCACGCCGGCGAACGAAGCGTTCGTCTTGCTCGACTCGCCGGTCACCCAGGGCACCGTGACGAGCCCGCTGTTTCGCGTCTCTGCCGGCAGCTGGGAGATCCAGCAATGCACGGGAGCGCCGGCGGGCTGGTTCTTCGGCAAGCTCGCGGCGGACCCGCTCTAGAACGAGGTGCTTTACGC
>JALZOQ010000399.1 GCA_030913835.1 Actinomycetota bacterium
CGTCGACGCATCGAAGGCCGCCGCGGTGCGGCGATTCGTGCTGATGAGCGCGCTCGGAACGAGCGAGCAGACGAAGGAGCTCGTCCCGTACTTCCACGCGAAATGGGACATGGAGCAGACCGTGCAAGGCTCGGGGCTCGAGCACGTGATCTTCCGCCCGAGCTTCGTCTTCGGCCCCGACGGGGGCCTCCTCCCCACGTTCAGGCGGATTGCGAAGCTGACGCCGGTCACGCCGATCACGGGCAGCGGGACGCAGCGGATTCAGCCGATCTGGGTCGAGGACGTGGCGGCGTACTTCTCCGCAGCGGTAGACAAGCCAGAGGCCGCGAATCGAATCTTCGAGCTGGGCGGCCCGGACGTGGTGACCTGGAACGAGCTCTGGGAGCGGCTCAAGCGCGCGCTCGGCGTCCGCCGCCCGAGCGTGCACGTGCCGATGGCGCTCCTGCGCGCGAACGCCCTGCTCACCGAGCGGTTGCCCGGCAACATCCCGTTGACCCGCGACCTCCTGAAGATGCTCCAAGCCGGAGACAACGTCGTCTCGAACAGCGCTGCGGTCGACATCTTCGGCACCCCGCTCGTCCCGCTCGACGAGCAGCTGCGGCGCGCGGCCTAGACCGAGCCGCTCAGGTTCTGCGTGCGCAAAGCCGCGCGGCGGCGCTGACGGCGGAAGCCGATACCCGCGACGATTCCCGCGATCCAGCCGAGCAGGGCGAAGAAGCCTGCGAGGCCGGTCGCCGTCTCCAGGCCGTTGTCGTCCCAGACCGCGAAGACGCTCCACACCAGGAAGACGATGACGCCGGCGAAGAAGAGCGCTGGGAATGCGGGCTGCCAGCGCGAGAGCGCTGAGCCGAGGACGAGTCCGCCGAGGAGCGCGGCCGTCGTGTAGAGCACGATCGACGTCACCGACTCACCGTAGCCCCGCTTCCGTGAGGGTGGCGTAAAGGTTCTTTGGGGGGTTTGGTGGAACGTCGCTCGTTGGCGGGGTGCGATGGTCGTTCCGAGGCAATGGGACGAGCTTCGCTCGCCAGAGTGCGCGTACCCGGAGGGTACGGGCGCGACTGAGGACGCCGTCCTCGGGGCGAGCAGCGCGGCCCGACGACACAGCTGTCGTTTCACCGAGCGCCCCAATTAAGAAGCGCGAATCAAGAGGTTGAGCACGATTGTCAGGAAAAGCGAGGCGCCAAGCGACATCAGCAGACACCCGGGCGAGCAGCCGTAGACCTTGAACCTTGACCCGCCTGGGCCACGGCGCCAACCTCCGCCTCCGCCGAAGACGATCATCGGCACGGTCTGCCCGAGACCCCCACAAAGAAACGGGGCCGCACGAAGGCGGCCCCGATCCCGGTTACCAGCGTCGTTCTCGGTAGAGGCGCTTCCTGCCGGCCGATCACTCGGCGGCGGCGCGGAACGCGTTGTCCCCCACGCTGGCTAGACGATTCCCCGTAGGTCCCGGGGACACGCCTCTACCCGCTGGTACCTCCACTGCCCGAACTGGAATCTGTCACTGCCGGACCACCTCCTTTCCGCGGTAGCCACATCATACGGATGCGTCCAGGACGGCAAGGGGCCTCTAACGAAATCGTTACGGGTCGCCTGACACGTCCGGGGTCTGACCCCGGACATGTCAGCGAAGCACCACGCTCACCTCGAGGCCGCGGTCGAGCGTGACCGTCAGGGACTCGAGCGTGTCGTCCGCCTGGCGCGCCGAGGAGTACGCGCCGAGGGTGTCCTCGTGCGAGGTGACGTTGTCGGCCACGACCAGCGAGCCGCGGTGGAGCTTTCCGCGCGCGAGCGCGAAGAGCCCTTCGTAGTCGTCCTTTTCCGCGTCGAGAAAACAGAGGTCGAACTCGCCTTCGAGCCCGGGCAAGGTCTCGTGCGCGTCTCCCTCGACGAGCTCCGCCACCCCGCCGAGCCCCGCGTCGCGGAGGTTGTCACGCCAGGCCTCGATCTTCAGTGGATCGAGCTCGAGCGACACGACGCTCCCGCCCGCGAGGCGCGCCCCGGCCGCGATCCAGACCGTCGAGTAGCCGCGCGAGCCGCCGATCTCGAGCACGCGGCACCCCGGATGCGAGGCCGCCTGCGCGAACAGGAACTTGCCGGTCGTCGGCGCGACCTGTCGCGCCCGGAGCTCCCGCGCCACGCCGCGCGCCTGCTCGTCTGCGTCCTCCATCTCGAGCCGCTCGAGCACGGAGCGCACGCGTCCGTCAAGCATCAGGCGACGGTCACCTTCACGACCCCGTCCTCGACTCGCACCGGGAACGTCGCGACAGGCTCGGTGGCCGGCAAGGTGAGCGGGCGCCCCGTGCGGATGTCGATATTCGCGCCGTGCCGCGGGCAGATCGCGATGCCGTCCTCCGGCTCGAAATCGCCCTCGCAGAGCGGGCCGTCGTCGTGCGAACAGCGGTCCTCGAGCCCGTAGTACTCGCCGCCGAGGTTGTAGACGCCCACTGCGAGCGAACCCGCGATCACGATCTTCACCGAGCCGGGCGGGAGCTCCTCGACCGGGCAGACGTCGATGTCGGCCATCAGTGGCCTTTCCGCCGTCGTGGCTGAGTCTCTGGGTCGCGAGAAGCAAGTGAGACAAGGACGCAGGGAGGGGGCAGGCTGGACAGCCTGGCCCCGACTGAGGACGCCGTATCGCGCAGCCTTATCGCGGGCCAGAGGCCAGCTGGAGGCGGCGGGAGGGCCACCTAGTTGAGGGAGAGGTCGTCCAGGCCGGCCGCCTCCTCGGGCAGCGGCGTGCCCTTGCCCTTGTGCAGCGCGACCTTGAGCGTCCACAGGCCGAGCAGGGCGCACTTGAGCCGGATCGGCGTCAGCGGGATGCCGACCTCCTCGAGCAGGTCGTCCTTGGACATCGTCGCGACCTCTGACGCGCTTCGGCCCTTGACCATCTC
Source organism: Actinomycetota bacterium (assembly GCA_030913835.1). Classification (GTDB taxonomy): domain Bacteria; phylum Actinomycetota; class Thermoleophilia; order Gaiellales; family Gaiellaceae; genus UBA5186. The sequence goes on from JALZOQ010000399.1 coordinate 2,895, forward strand.
CATCAGCATCGAGGTCGAGGCCTGCGAGATCGCGCAGCCGCGGCCGGAGAACTTGACGTCCTCGATCGTGTCGTCGTCCCCGAAGGACACGTAAATCGAGACCTCGTCGCCGCAGAGCGGATTCTGGCCGTCGGCCTCGGCGTCGGCGCCCTCGATCACCCCGTGTCCGCGCGGGTTCTTGTAGTGGTCGAGGATGACCTCGCGATAGAGCTGGTCAAATTCAGACATCGGGTCTACCGAGCGTAGCGAAGGTACTAACTCCCCCCGCCGAAAGTGCGCAGCACTTTTGGCGGTTTACGTGAGCACCTTCCGGACCTTGTGCAGACCGTCGACGAGGCGATCGATCTCGTCGCGGACGGTGTAGAGGTAGAAGCTCGCGCGGTTCGTGGCGGCGACGCCGAGCTTCGCCATCAGCGGCTGCGCGCAGTGGTGGCCGGCTCGGATCGCGATGCCCTCCCAGTCGAGGATCTGCGCGACGTCGTGCGGGTGGATGCCGTCGACGTTGAAGGAGACGATTCCGGCCCGGCGATCGGCCGGCGGCCCGTAGGTCGTGATCCAGTCGAGCTCGCCGAGCCGCTCGAGCGCGTACGCCGCGAGCTCGTGCTCGTGCTCCTCGATCGCGTCGAGCCCGATCGCGGTGAGGTAGTCGACCGCGGCTCCGAAGCCGACGGCCTCGGCCATCGGGGGCGTGCCCGCCTCGAACTTGTACGGAAGCTCGTTCCAGGTCGTCTTTTCCATTCGCACCTGGCGGATCATCTGACCGCCCAGGTTGAACGGGGACATGGCCTCGAGCAGCTCCGTCTTGCCCCAGAGCGCGCCGACACCGCTCGGGCCACACATCTTGTGGGCGGAGAACGCGAGGAAGTCTGCGCCCAGCGTCTGCACGTCGATCGCCTTGTGCGGAGCCGCCTGCGCGGCGTCGACGACGACGACCGCGCCCTGCTCGTGCCCCCAGGCCGCGATCTTCTCGACCGGATTGATCGTCCCGAGCGAGTTCGAGATCAGCCCGACGGCGACGAGCTTGATGTTTCCGGCGGCCGCTAGCTCGTCCAGAGCATCGAGCTGCAGCTCGCCGGCCCCGTCGATCGGGATCGCCTTGAAGGTCGCGCCCGTCCGCTCCGCGATGAACTGGAACGGGACGAAGTTCGCGTGGTGCTCGAGCTCGGTCACGACGACCGTGTCGCCAGGCCCGAGGTTGTCCCAGCCCCAGGCGTAGGCGACGAGGTTCAGCGCTTCGGTCGCGTTGCGCGTGAAGATGATCTCCTTCGCGTGCGGGGCGTTGACGAAGCCGCGCACCTTGTCGCGAGCTGCTTCGAACTCCGCGGTCGCGCGCTCGGAGAGCCAGTAGACGCCGCGATGGACGTTCCCATACGACGTCTCGTAGAAGTTCAGCAGCGCATCGAGCACCTGGCGCGGCTTCTGCGAGGTGACGGCCGAGTCGAGGTAGGCGAGCGGCTTGCCATGCACGAGCTGCTCGAAGATCGGGAAATCGGCGCGGAGCTTCTGCGCGTCGAGCTTCGGCTTGGCCGTTACCGCCATTGTTCCAATCGTACCCGGGGGTCGTCGGTCTGCCGCTACGGTTGCGTGCCTAGCGGCGTCTCGGCGGCGCCGACTCCAGGACGTGCGGGCCTTGGCCGCGCGTCCGTCTGAAACGACCAGTCGACACGCCGATGGCTATCGTGGCCGCCCCATGAGTGACTACGTCTTCACGATGATCCGGGCCTCCAAGTTCTACGGGCCCGAGCGCAAGGTGCTCGACGACATCACGCTCGCGTTCCTTCCGGGCGCGAAGATCGGCGTGATCGGGCCGAACGGCGCCGGCAAGTCGACCCTGCTGCGGATCATGGCCGGCGTGGAAGAGACCTCCAGCGGGAGCGCCGAGCTCGCCGCGGGGCGCACGGTCGGCTGGCTGCCTCAGGAGCCGGAGCTCGACTCCACCAAGGACGTGCGCGGCAACGTCGAGGACGGCGTGCGCGCGTTGCGCGACCTGCACGACCGGTTCAACGCCGTGTCGGCTGCGTTCGCCGAGCCCGACGCCGACTTCGACGCGCTGCTCGCGGAGCAGGGCAC
>JALZOQ010000405.1 GCA_030913835.1 Actinomycetota bacterium
GGTCGACGACGACGTGCTCGAACGGTCGGCCCCCCGCGGCCTTCCACAGCTCGGTGACCACGTCGCGGCGCAGCCAGCCTGACCGCTGCTCGGGATGCGTCGAAACGATCACCTCGTCCGGAGCGAGCTGCGCGATCGCGTCCTTGACTGCGCTGACCGGATCGGTCTCGACCACGAGCCCGTGCGCCGAGATCCCCTCGTCGCGCAGTAGCTTGAGCGTCTTGTCGAGCCGGCGCCCAGCCGCCGCGCGCCGCGTGTCCTCGTACACGACGTAGCCCTCGCGCGGGTGGTTGACCGGGCAGATGACGGTCACGCGGATCGGGCCGGCCGCCGCGCGCCGCTCGAGCGCCTGGATCAGGCTGCGGCCCGCAACCGTCTCGTTCGCGACGGCGAGGATGTGGCGGCCCTGTGGCTCCTCGGGCGTGCTCAATGCACCCGCACCTCGTCGCCCGTGTGTTCGTCCACCTCGGCGCGGTCGCCGTTCAGCACGGCGTGCCGGGCCCCCGGAACACCGTACTCGTACGGGCCGCCGACCACCTGCGGGATCTCGTCGAAGTTGAAGATCGGCGGCGGTGAGGTCACCTGCCACTCGAGCGTGAGCGCGCGCCACGGGTTGCCGGGCGCCGGCGGGCCGCTGCGCAGGCTCGTGATCATGTTGTAGAGGAACACGAGCGTCGAGGCTCCGAGGAAGAAGGACGAGATCGAGATGAACATGTTCAGCGCCGCATACTTGGGCTCGTAGTCGGAGTACCGACGCGCCATCCCGTCCGTCCCCAGCCAGTGCATCGGGAAGAAGGTCGCATTGAACCCCACGAAGGTCAGCCAGAAGTGCAGCTTCCCAAGCGTCTCGTTGTACATCCGGCCGGTCATCTTCGGGAACCAGTAGTAGATCCCCGCGAAGATCGTGAAGAGCGAGCCGCCGAAGAGCACGTAGTGGATGTGCGCGACGATGAAATACGTGTCCGAGACGTGGATGTCGATCGGGACCGCGCCGAGCATCACCCCCGAGAGGCCCCCGATCACGAACATCGAGACGAAGCCGAGCGCCCATAACATCGGCGTCCGCAAGTGCAGCTTCCCCTCCCAGATCGTCGCCAGCCAACTGAAGACCTTCACCCCCGTCGGCACAGCGATCAGCAGCGTGGTGATCATCATCGGGACGCGCAGCCACGGCGCCATCCCGGAGACGAACATGTGGTGCGCCCAGACCGAGAAGCCGAGCACGAGGATCGCCATCAGCGAGACCGCCATCAGCCGGTACCCGAAGATCGGCTTGCGCGAGAAGACGGAGATCACCTCCGAGGCGATCCCGAAGCCGGGCAGCATCATGATGTAGACCGCCGGGTGCGAGTAGAACCAGAAGATGTGCTGGTAGCCGAGCACGTAGCCGCCCTCGGCCGAGTCGAAGAAGTGCGTGTGCATGATCCGGTCGAACAGCACGAAGAACTGCGAGCCCGCGATGAACGGCGTCGCGATCACGACGAGGAGCGAGGTCGTGAAGTTCGCCCACACGAGCAGCGGTAGGCGCCAGAACGTCAGCCCGGGCGCGCGCATGGTGATGATCGTGACCAGGAAGTTGAGCGCGGTCATGATCGAGCTCGCGCCCGCCCACTGGACGCCCATCGCGAAGAAGACCGTGCCGAGCGGCTGGTGTGTCGAGAGCGGCGCGTAGTTCGTCCAGCCGTTCGCGAACGGGCCGCCGGGGACGAGGAAGCTCGCCAGCATCATGATCCCCGCGATCGGCAGCAGCCAGAACGAGAGCGCGTTCAGGCGCGGGAAGGCCATGTCGGGCGCCCCGAGCATCAGCGGCACCGCGAAGTTCGCGAGGCCCGCGAAGGCGGGAATCACGAACAGGAAGATCATCAGCGACGCGTGGACCGAGAAGAGCCCGTTGTAGGTCTGGTTGTCGAAGAACTGCATCCCGGGCTTGGCCAGCTCGGCGCGCACGAGCATCGCGAGCAGGCCGCCGGCGATCAGGAAGAAGATCGTCGTGACCAGGTACTGCATCCCGATCACCTTGTGGTCGGTGTTGACGCGGAAGTAGTCGCGCCAGCTGTACGCGCCGTGGCCGGAGTGGTCCTCGGGCTTGGTCGGCGACCCGATCGCGTAGCGCACCCAGTAGTCGAAGCTGCCGATCCCGGCCAGGAAGCCGATCGGCGCGACGGTCAGCGCGCCGACGGTGACGATCGTCCACCAGTGCCAGTACGGGTGCCAGCCGCCCCAGATCCGCGCGAGCACGACGATTGCGGACCCGATCCCGAAGAAGAGCGGCGTCATCCAGGCGGCGCGGATGAGTCCCGGCCCGGTCAGGTGCCGCCAGCCGTGGACCCGCGGCGGGCCGTGATGCTCCCCGTGCTGGAGCTCCTGCTGGTGGCCGGTGGCGGTTGCGCTCACGCGCCACTCGCCTTCGAGGCCGAGACGAGGTACTGGACGAGTGCGTCGAGCTGCTTCGAGGAGAGGCTCGACGCGTAGGTCTTCGGCATCACGTTCGGCGGGTACCCCTTCTGAACGTATGCGTCCGGCTTGACGATCGACTCCCGGATGAACTCTTCAAGCGGCTTGGCGGCCTCGCGGGCCTGGGCGGCCAGGTCATCGAGATCCGGCCCGACCTTTCCCGTCGCTCCGGCGGCTTTCAGCGTGTGGCAGCCGGCGCAGCTGTTCGACGCGAAGATCGCCTTCCCCGCGTCAGCTCCCCCGCCGTCCTGTGCCTGCCCTTCCTTCGATGCCCAGGCGTCGAACGCCGCCGCGGGCATCACGATCGCGGTCGCGCGCATGGCCGCGTGGCCGAGGCCGCAGAGCTCCATGCACTTGATCGGAAACCGGCCGACGCGAGTCGGGGTGATGTGCAGCGTCGTGATCTCACCGGGTACCGCGTCCTGCTTCTGGCTGAACTGCGGAACCCAAAAGGAGTGGAGGACGTCGAGCGCGTGGATGCGGAGCTGGATCGACCGGTCGACGGGCAGCCGCAGCTCCGTCGAGGCGAGCCCGTTCGACTCGGGGTACTTGAAGGACCACGCGAACTGCTGCGCGGTCACGTCGATCTTGAGCGGGTTCGGCCCGAGCCGGTCGTTCTGGGCGAGCACGATCGCGGAGAAGACGCCGATCGCGGTCACGAGGATCGCCGGCACGGTCGTCCACACGATCTCGAGCCCCGTGTGACCGTGGATCGGCGGCCCATCCGTCTCGTCCTCGGGCGGAACCCGGAACTTGATCACCGAGTAGACGATCACGGCGGTCACGAGCGCGAAGATCGCGATGCAGATGATCGTCACGAACCAGAACACCCAGCCGATGCGCTCGGCTTCCAGCGTGGCGGCCTCGGGCAGCCACGGAATCAGGTAAGCGACGACTCCGGCGATCGCGCCTGCGATCACACCGATCACGACGAGCTGGAGGATCGACCCTCTCCGCACTGACGCCCGAGACTACTTCAACGCCGGGTGGTCGGGAGGAGGTATCTGCGCGAGTGCGAAACACCTGCAACGAGCGTGCTTCGCGCACCCGGAAACGCCGCTTGGGCGTTTTCCCATTGCACCCTCCGGGCAGCATGGAAACTGAATCCGAATGGAGGTCCGATGGGACTTGGAGTTGGAATCTTCCTGACCGCCCTGGGCGCGATCCTCGCGTTCGCGGTGAATACGACAGTGAGTGGCATCGAAGTGAAGACGATCGGCTGGATCCTGATGGCCGCCGGAATTGCGGGCATCGTGCTCTCGATGATCTTCTGGTCGTCGTGGGGCGGTCCCGGCGGCATGCGTCGCCGCACGACCGTCGTCGACGACGGAGCGCCGCCGCCCCCCGGGTACTAGCGCCTAGAGGTCCGTTGTTGTACGACTCGAGGCGCGGCTCCGGCCGCGCCTCGTTTCTTTTACGAGACCGGCAGCTCGACGACGAACGTCGTGCCGCGCGGGCGGCGGGTCTCGACCCAGATCCGACCGTCCATCCTGCGGACGAGCTCGCGGCAGATGTAGAGGCCGAGCCCCGTCCCGCCGACGCCACGGGTCAGGTTCGGATCGAGCCGGTAGAACTTCTCGAAGATGCGGGTCTGCTCGGGCACGGGGATGCCGAGCCCTTCGTCGCGGACGGCGATCCGAACGCGACGGTCGCCGGCAGGCCCGAACTCGAGTTGGACGTTCCCTCCGTCCGGCGAGTACTTGATCGCGTTGTCGACAAGGTTCGTCAGAACCTGGAGCACCTTGTCCGGGTCGGCAGCGGCGCGCGGGAGATCGGCAGGCGCGCTCAGCTCCAGCTCGACGTTCTCGGGCAGCCGCAGCCGGGCCACCTCGATCACGCTGCGCGCGAGCTCCGGGACGTCGCAGCTCTCGATCGACATCTGCAGGGAGCCCGAGTCGACGCGGCTGGCCCAGAGGATGTCGTTGACGATCCGCGCCAGCCGGTCCGCCTCCTCCGCGACGACCGCGAGCAGCTGCTGCGAGTGCAGGCTGTCAAGCTTGACGTCCTCCCGCCGCAGCGTGAGCGCCGCTCCGTAGATCGCGGCCAGCGGCGTTCGCAGCTCGTGCGAGACGGTCGAGATGAAGTCGGCCTTCATCCGCTCCACGGCCTGCTCCTCGGTCAGGTCGCGGAAAGCGAAGACCGCCCCTTCGGCAAACGTCACGGCCGAGATCGAAAGCCAAAGCTCGCGACCTCCCAGCTCGATCGGCACCGTGGCCGGCCGGCTCGCGGCTGGCCCGTCCAGCGTCCGCGTGGGTGCGAGCTGGGCGAAGACCTCCCAGCCGTCGAGCGCTTCGCCGGCGGGCCGTCCGACCACCGCGTCCTCGGCGATCCCGGCGATCCGCTCTGCGGCGGGATTCCAGAGCCGCACGATTCCGGCCCGATCGACGAGCATGACGCCGTCGCCCACGTGTGAGAGCGCGAGCGCAGCCTGGGCGCGACCCTCCACGGCCCGGAAGAGCTGTGCGTTCTCCACTGCGACGGCCGCGCGGCGCGCGACCTCCTGCGCCAGCGCGACGTCCTCCTCGTGGTACCGGTGGGCCTCGTCGGCCGAGACGAGCATCAGCGCGCCGAGGATCCGCCCCCGCGTCGTGAGCGGGACGACGACCGCCGAGCGCATCCCCAGCTGGCGCAGCGTCTCGAGATGCTCCTCGTCGAACGTCGACTCGACCAGGAGCTCGTCGGTGATCTCCGGATACAGCACCGGCTCTCCGGTGCGCATGACCAGGCCGGTTCCCTCGCTCTCCGTCGCGCGCGGCGGGAACTGCGTGCGCGAGCGCTCGGCCCATTCGGCCTTCGCTGGATCCCGGTGGACGACGGCGAGCCGCCGCATCGAGCCGTCCGGGTCGAGCAGGTCGACCGCGCACCAGTCGGCGAAGGCGGGCACGACGAGCCGCGCGACGTTCGCGAGCGTCGTCTCGATCTCCAGCGACGAGGCCAGGAGCTCGCTCGCCTCAGACAGGAAGTGCAGCGTCTCGAGCGAGTGGTCGCGCGCCTTGAGCGCCTCCTCGGCGTCGCGGTAGAGGAGGGCGTTGTCGACGGCGAGGGCGGCGCGGCGGGCGAGGTGCTTCGCGAGCGCCAGGTCCTCCTCGTCGTAGCGCCGGCCAGACTCCGCGGAGATGAAGGACAGCGCACCGAGCACGCGCCCGCGGGCGGCGAGCGGCACGATCATTGCGGAGCGCAGCCCCAGCTGCCGCAGCACCTCCAGCAGCTCGGGTCGGTCGCGCGTGGCCTCGACGAGCAACTCGTCGGGGATGTCCGGCGTGAGCTCCGGCTCTCCTGTCCGGATCACGTTCGGGACGCCCATCGGCGCCTCGGGATCGACGGGATACTTCCTCGCCAGCTCGTCCGCCCACTGGATCTTCTCCGGATCGGCGTGCGCGACGGTGAGCCGCTCGATCGAGCGGCCGGGGCCGACCAGGTCGATCGAGCACCAGTCGGCGAACTGCGGCACCGCGAGTGCTGCGACGTTCGCCAGCGTCTCCTCGTAGTCGAGCGACGATGCGAGCATCTCGGTCGCCTCGGCGAGGAAGCGCCGGTCCTCGGCGGCGCGCGCCTCGGTCTCGTACAGCTCGGCGGTGCGGATCGCGGAGCCGGCGAGAGCGGCGAGCGCCACGGCGACCTTGACCTCGTCGTCGTCGAAGCTCCTGGGCGCGCGGAAGTAGAACACGAGCGTCCCTTTGACCTCCCCGCCCACGCGCAGCGGCGCGACCAGCATCGCGCGGATCCCCTCGGTGCGGTGTGCGTCTCGATGCGCTGGCTGGATCCACTCGGCCTCGTCGACGTTCTCGACGATCAGAGGCCCGTCCAGCTCCATCGTGGCCTGCGGGTGGGTGATCGCCTCGGTCACGTGCTCGCGGTAGGTGTCGGAGATGCCCTCCGTCGACGCGAGCGTCCAGGTGTCGGTGACGGGATCGCGGAGCCAGAGCCCGTGCCCGTCGGCCGCGAGGACGCGCTGGGCGAGGTCGATGACCGCAGGCAGAACGTCGCTGAGGTGCAGCGAGGCAAAGAGCGACCCGGCCTCGGCGACAAGCAGGGTCATGCGCTCAGTCGCGCCGAGCTCGGACGGTTTGGACGTGTCGGAGAGAACGCGGCGCGCCACGAGGTCCCATGGTAGGAGCGAGGCAGCCGAGGCGCCAGCGATTTCGCTCTTCCAAGAGGGGTCGGCTTTGCCGGCCCCGCTCTATTCCGTGGACTCTCGAAGGAGGGGGTCCGTGGGGG
>JALZOQ010000424.1 GCA_030913835.1 Actinomycetota bacterium
ACGATGTACGCAGCGTCCTCCGGCGACAGGGCCATGTTCTTCGGCGCCAGGGGGTCGATCGCCGGCGGCCAGATGTAGGACTCCGGCAGGCCGCTCGCCTTGGGCACGTACTCGCGCATGTGGAAGATCGCGGCGTCGTAGCGGCCGAGCGACGGGATGATGAAGTCGAAGACGTCCTGATTCGGCGTCGAGAAGTCGATGTGTCCGCGCCAGATCCACTTCGCGCTCGAGTTGGGGAAGTAGTCGATCATCCCCACCGGCTGTGGGTCGTGGACGATCACGACGTCGCAGTCGTCCTCGAATTGCTTTGCGTTCAGCTCCTGAAAGCGCCGGAACGTCTGGCGCTGCTCCTCGCTCAAGCCTTGCGGGTTGCCCTGCAAGGCGTTGTGGATCGTCTTCGTGACCTCGAAGAACTCGTTCTCGCCCTGGATGATCCGCCACTCGACCTCGAGGCCGGCGTCCTGCATCAGCGGGATGAGCGTGTAGTTGATCTCCGCCACCCCGCCGCCGAACGCGGTCGCCGAGAGATGGACGACCCGCTTTCCGGCCAGCGGCTCGGCGAGACGCCTGATCTCGTCCATGAGCCCTCGCGTGGCGATCGTCGCGTAGTCCGCGAGCGACTTGTGACCGGTGTTTACCTGTTGGAGCATGGGCGTCGAGGCGAGGTCTAGGCCGAGGCCAGCACGCGAGAATAGCTACAGGGGGTCAGGAGGGGAGGACCTTGACGAACCGCAGGCGCGAGCCGGACCCGTCTGGGCGCTCTCCCACCTCGAACTCGTCGGCGATGGCGCGGATTATCGCGATGCCGAGCCCCCCTTCCGAGAGCTCGTCCCCGTCCTTGCCGGCCTCCTCCGCGTTGAACCCCTCGCCCTCGTCGAGCACCTCGATCACGAGGCGATCCTCGTGTAGCTCGTACAGGATCTCGACGCTGCCCTCGGCTCCGCGGTAGGCGTGCCGCACCGAGTTCGAGCACGCCTCGGTGAGCGCGAGCTTCAGGTCGGCGAGCACCTCGTCGGGCAAGGGGCGCAGGCGGGACAGCCCGGTGAGGGCGAGCCGGCAGAGCGTGATGTACTCCGGCTTGGCTGGAATCGTCAGCCGAACCGCCCGCGTGCCGTTGGTGGTGTTGCCGCCCATGTTGATTTCTTTAGCTTTCACCAGAAAGGTCTGGTTCCTTCTGGTGAAACTTCCCAAACGCTCGCAAGGCCTCCCGAACGGCTTCTTGCCAGGTGGCCCAAAAACTAACCCGGCGACTACGGATTCAGAGGGCGGGCGCCGAGCTTCACCGGGATCGTTCGCCGGCGACCGTCCCGGTAGAGCGTGAAGGTCACCGTCTGACCGGGCAGGCGGATCGAGATCGCGCGCACGACGTCGTCGCCGCCGCCGACGGGCGCGCCGTCGATCGCGACGAGCACGTCGCCGCCGACCCGGAAGGACACGTCCCCGAAAACCTCGTCGCGTGAGCCCCCGCGAATGCCGGCGCGCGCGGCGGGCGTGCCGGCAGCGACCGAGGTGACGACCGCGCCGCGGGAGACCGGGAGGCGGAAGTGCCGCGCCAGCGTCGGCGTCAGCTCCTCCGTCTCGATCCCGGCGTAGCCGTAGGAGACTCGTCCACTGGCGATGAGCTGGCGCATCGAGCGCTTCGCGGCGTCGATCGGGATCGCGAAGCCCACGCTCGCGTCGTTCCCGCCACGCTGAGAGTCGATCTGGGCGTTGATCCCCACGACCCGGCCCTGGCCGTCGAACAGGGGGCCGCCCGAGTTTCCGTGCGTGATGGGGGCGTCGGTCTGGATCGCGTCGACGATGCTGTACCTGGACGTCAGCGAGTCGATCCGCCTCCTGGCCGAGACGACGCCGACGGCGAGGGAGGTCTCGTTCCCGAGCGGGCTGCCGATCGCGGCGACCGGGTCGCCGACGCCGATTCGCGCAGAGTCGCCGAGCGGCACCGGGTGCAGCGGATGGTCGGCGGGATCGACCTTCAGCACGCCGACGTCGTCGAAGACGTCCCAGCCCACCACCTCGGCGGCCACGCGATCGTGGTCGCTGAACTCGACGTACAGCCGGGACGCGGCCTGCGCCGGCCGGTCGCTCGGACCCTCGCCCGCATCGGTGATCACGTGCGAGTTCGTGAGGAGGTAGCCCTGCGGCGAGACGACGAAGCCGGAGCCCTGCGAGCTCGCGCCGGGACGGCTGCTGAAGTACGCGAAGACCGTGACGACCCCGGCCGCCCGGGCGGCGTAGATCTTCGCGGGCGCAAAGCCGTTGCCGAGCAACGGTTTCACCGAGCCCCGCACGGCCACTGGCGACGCGGGCCGCCCCTGCTCCGCGATCACAACCGTCCTCGTCTCGCCGAGCGTGTTCGTCGCGCGCCCGATCAGCAGAACTGTGAGCCCGCCCAGAACCGCGGCGGCGATCGTCACGGCGGCGAGGCGAGCCGAGCCCATTCCTCGTCTGAGCGTAGCTACGCGAGCGCCGAATGCACGTTTTCACGTGAAAACGCGTGCGTGCTAGGCCCGCGCGGCAGAGTGAGCGTGAAAGCGGTGCGGCCTCGGGACGATCGTAGGGCGATGTCGCCCCCCATCAGGCTCGCCAACTCCCGCGCAATCGCCAGCCCGAGCCCGCTCCCGGACGCCAGCGTGCCCTCGATGCGATAGAAGCGGTCGAAGATGTGCTCGGCGTGCTGTTCCGGGATGACGCCGCCGTCGTTCTCCACCGTCAATTCCGCCAGCTCGGCGTTCACGCGTGCGCGCACCCGCACGCATGTGCCTGCATCCGTGTGGTTGAGCGCATTCTCGACGAGGATGCGGCCGATCTGCCTTACCCGCTCTTCGTCGGCCAGCGCGCCGGTCTCGAGCGCGACGACCGCGTCCAGCTCGTGTCCGCTCGCCAGCGCGACCGGGCCAAACTCCTCCGCAAGCGATTGCGCCAGCAAGCCGAGGTCGATCGGGACACGCTCGACGTGCATCCGGCCGGCATCGAGCCGCGAGAGGTCAAGGAGATCCGTCGCCAGGCGGGTCAGCCGGTCGAGCTGCTCGCGCATCGTCTCGAGGAACTCCCGCCGCGTCGGCTCGTCCAGCTCCTCGTCGGCCAGCAGCTCGACGAAGCCGGCCAGGGAGAAGAGCGGAGTGCGCAGCTCGTGCGAGGCGTTCGCGATGAACTCGCGGCGCGCATGCTCGAGCTGCGCGAGCCGCAGGCGCATCCGCTCGAACGCCCGCGCGAGCTCACCGATCTCGTCGCGGGCGGGGTCTTGCACCGGCTCGTCGAACTCCCCACCGGCGATCCGCTCGGCGGCGCGCTCGAGATTCCGGAGCCTTCGCACGACCAGCGCCGAGCCAAGCAGGCCGAGCCCAAGTGCCGCCAGAAGCGCCACCGCTCCCGCGATCAGCACGCGCCTGGAGACGAGCGCCACGCTGCCGAGCGTGTCGTGCAGCGACGCGGAGAGCAGGATCACCGGGCCGTTCGGGCCTGCGACCCCCGCCACCTCGGCGTAGCGCTCACCGTTTCGACTCACGACGGCCTCGTTCTGCACGCGCGACCGCAGCGCGCGCCTCGCGACCGGATCCTGAGACAGATCCGGGCCCGCGGGGTTCGAATCGCCGATCGCCACCAGCGTGACCCGGGGAGGATCCTCGAGCGGCTCGAAGATCACGACCCGCGCGTTCGCGGTCCCGGCCGCGGCCTGGGCGGTGCGCTGCCAGGCATACGGGCTCTGCGGCAGCTCGATCTGTGGCAGCGCCCGGCGCAGCTCGCGCTGCTTCGCGGCCACGAGATTGTGCTCCAGGGACGGTACGACGACGAGGTAAACCGCCGCCAGGGCGCCGGCGACGAGCGCGACCAGCGCGAGCGTCAGCCGGACGAAGAGCGAGCGGGGCCTCATCGGTCTCGGAAGCGGTAACCGACCCCGCGCACGGTTTCGATGTACTCGACTTCGCCGGCGTCGCGCTCGAGCTTCTCGCGCACGTGCCGGACGTGGACGTCAATCGTGCGCGGCTCGCGATAGTCCGAGCCGCCCCAGAGCGCCTCGAGCAGCATGCGCCGGCTGTAGACACGACCCGGATGGGCGGCAAGCGTCCGCAGGAGCTCGAACTCGACGTAGGTCAGCCGCACGGGGCGCCCGTCGAGCTCCACCGTTCGCCGGCCGCCGTCTATCCGGAGCCCGTCGGCGTCGATCACCTCGTCGTCCGCACCGGTATCGCGCGGGATCGACGCGCGGCGAAGGAGCGCTCGCACCCGGCTACGGAACTCGCGGATGGAGAAGGGCTTCGTGATGTAGTCGTCGGCCCCCAGCTCGAGTCCGAGCACCTTGTCGAGCTCATCGTCCCGCGCGGTGAGCATGATGATCGGCACCGTGCTCGTGGCCCGCAAGCGCTTGCAGACCTCGAGCCCGTCGAGCTTCGGGAGCATCAGGTCGAGGACCACGAGGTCGATCCGCTCGGCGGCGAAGCGCTCGAGTGCCTCCTCGCCGTCCCATGCCTGCACGACGCGGAATCCCTCCCGCTCGAGCGGGTATGCGAGGAGCTTTTGGACGGACTCCTCGTCGTCGACTAGGAGAATGGTCGCGGAGGCGTCGGGCATGGTGGGCAGGCCTACCGGGCACCGTCCTGGTGCTGCCCGCCTACTATAGCCCCGCGATGTCGGCCACCCGGCAGAGCGCCGCCCGGCGCCCGCGGCGCGGCTCGGTCGAGCGGCCGGTCTCTGCGCGCATGTACCGCGGGACGTGGCTGCTCGTCGCGATTCCCCTGCTAATCGCCGCTTTCACGGTAACGCGGCCGCAACCGCTCCCGGCCCCTACGCTTCCGCCGTCCTTCGATCAGGCTGCGGCGATCGAAACAGCTGTCGACCTGTCGAAGCGCTGGCCGCTGCGCCTCCCGGGCTCGGTGAGCGCCTCGAACTGGCTCAAGACCGCGCTCGAGCCGTACGGGCTCAGGCTCGAGTCGCAGCGCTTCGACGCCGAGCTCCCGGGCTACGGGACGACGACCCTCGAGAACGTGCTCGCCACGGTGCCGGGA
>JALZOQ010000440.1 GCA_030913835.1 Actinomycetota bacterium
TGCTCGGACAGGGGGACATGCTCTTCAAGCCGCTCGGCACCACGCGGCTGCAGCGCGTCCAGGGCGCGTACGTCAGCGAAGAAGAGGTTGCACTGGTGGTCGAGCAGACCCGCCATCAGCGCCCGCAGGAGCTCGACGAGTCGCTGCTCGAGCTGCCCGAGGCGTTCGAGGACGGGGCGGTCGACGAGCAGGACGGCGAGTTCGACCCCGACGAGGATCCGTTGCTCGACAAGGCGATCGAGACCGTCGTCCAGACCCAGACCGCGTCGGTCTCGCTCATCCAGCGGCGGCTGCGGGTCGGCTACACGCGGGCGGGCCGGCTGATCGACATGCTCGAGCGGCGCGGAATCATCTCCGGGTACGAGGGCTCCAAGCCCCGGCGCGTCCTGGTAGACGAGCACGCGTTGGAGCGAATCGCGAGTTCGTAGCCCCTGGGAGAACCTCCCGGTTCCCCCAGACCCCCTCCACTGGTCCGCTTCGCGGACAGGCTGCTTCGCAGCCCCCACGGTGACTTCCTCACAACTTCGGCGTAGGATCGGAGTCCAATCCTGAGCTGGCAGTTTTCCAAGAGGAGGGAATCACTTTGAGATTCAAGAAATTGGCGCTTTTTGGAGCGCTCACGGCGCTCGCGCTGACAGTCGTCGTCGCTAGTGGCTTCGCCAAGAGCGGCGTGACGATCACGACCAGGATGGCGCTCGTCACCGACATCGGCGGGCTGAACGACAAGAGCTTCAACCAGGCCGCGAACGCTGGGCGGCTGAAAGTCCAGACGAAGCTGAAGGTCGCAACCCGGGTCTACGTCACCCAGGCGGCGAGCGATCGCATCCCGAACCTCCAGACCGCGGCACAGAACTACAACATCGTGTTCGCGACGGGCTTCTTCATGGGCGATCCGCTCGACAAGGTTGCCCCGAGGTTCCCGAACACGAAGTTCGCGGGGATCGACGTCTCGATTGCGAGCATCCCGTCGAAGGCCCCGAACGTCCGCGGCATCCAGTTCAGGGAGCAGGAGGCCGGCTACCTGGCGGGCTACGTCGCCGGGCTCACGGTCAAGCAGCAGGGCGGTCCCCAGGTTGTCAGCGCGATCGGCGCGAACACCGTTCCCCCGATCGTTCGCTACATCGGCGGCTACAAGGCCGGCGCGAAGCGGGCGAACGCCAAGGTGAAGGTGCTCGTCGCCTACGCGAACGACCCGACGTTCTCCGACCAGGCGAAGTGCAAGGAGACCGCGCTCAACCAGATCCAGCAGAGGACGAAGGTGATCTTCCAGGTCGCCGGCGGTTGCGGACTCGGCGCGCTCAGCGCGGCGAAGGAAGCCGGAATCTGGGGCATCGGCGTCGACGTCGACCAGGGCTACATCGGCAAGCACATCCTGACGAGTGCCCTCAAGGACGTCTCCGCTGCCGTGTACCTGACGACCGCGGAGTTCAAGAGGAACCCGGCGGCCTTCAGGGGCGGCTTCGACAAGGTGTTCAACATCAAGAACGGCGGCATCGGCTACGGCAAGCTCAGCACGAGGCTGAAGAACCGCGTCGCGATCGCCAAGAAGACCGACGCGATCAAAAAGCTGATCGCCTCCGGCAAGATCAAGCCTCCGGCCAAGTAGGCCACAGGCCAGATCGTTCGAGCGAGGGGCAGGCAGCGCGCCTGCCCCTCGCCTTCTTCCCCGGACCGGGCTCGCGCGGCCTTAGAATCGCGCCGGATGGCCGACGTTCCCGTCCTCGAGCTGCGGTCGATCACGAAGCGGTTCCCGGGCGTCGTCGCGAACGACGCTGTCGACTTCGACTTGCGAGCGGGTGAGGTGCACGCGCTGCTCGGTGAGAATGGCGCCGGCAAGTCGACGCTGATGAACATCGTGTACGGCCTCTACCGGCCCGACGAGGGCGAGATTCGCATCGCTGGAAAGCCGGCCTCCATCGGCTCGGCGCGCGACGCGATCCGCTACGGGATCGGGATGGTGCACCAGCACTTCATGCTGATTCCCGTGATGACGGTCGCAGAGAACATCGTGCTCGCCAGCGAGCCCACGCGCGCGGGAGTGATGCTCGACTACGACTCGGCGACTCGGCGCGTGCGCGATCTGTCCGAGCAGTTCGGGCTCGTGGTCGACCCTGAGGCCCGCGTGGAGGACATCGGTGTCGGCCAGGAGCAGCGGGTCGAGATCCTGAAGGCGCTGTACCGCGGTGCGCAAATCCTCATCCTCGACGAGCCGACGGCTGTGCTCACCCCGCACGAGGCGGAGGAGCTCTTCGAGATCATCGACTCGCTGAAGGAGCAGGGGAAGTCGATCGTCTTCATCACGCACAAGCTCAAGGAGGTGCTTGCGGTCGCCGACCGGATCACCGCCCTGCGCCGGGGAAAGAAGATCGAGACCGTTCTGCGGGAGGGCGCGACCGAGACCGGTCTTGCCCGCCTGATGGTCGGCCGGGAAGTGCTCCTGCGTGTCGAGAAGCAGCCGAGCACGCCCGGCGAGCCGTTGCTCGACGTTCGCGACCTCCACGTCCTCGACAGCCGCGGCCTCGAGGCGGTTCGCGGCGTCTCGTTCCAGGCGCGCGAGGGCGAGATCGTCGGCATCGCGGGGGTGGACGGTAACGGGCAGAGCGAGCTCATCGACGCGCTCACCGGCCTGCGCCGGGCTCAATCGGGGCACGTGCTGATCGCGGGCGAGGAGGTGCTCGGCGAATCCCCCAGCGAGGTCCTCGACCGCGGCCTCGGGCACATTCCGGAGGACCGGCAGCGGCGCGGGCTCGTCCTCGAGTTCAGCCTGGCCGAGAATCTCGCGCTCCACGACTACGACCATCCGCCGATCGGGCGCTTCGGGTGGCTCTCGCCACGGCCGATGATCCAGCGCGCCCGCCGGCTGCTCAAGGATTTCGACGTTCGCGGCGGCGGGCCCCACACCCGCGCAGCCGCGCTTTCAGGCGGGAACCAGCAGAAAGTCGTGATCGCCCGGGAGGTCGCGCGCGATCCGCGCGTGCTGATTGCGGCGCAGCCGACGCGCGGGCTCGACGTCGGAGCGATCGAATACGTCCACCGGCGGCTCGTCGAGGTCCGGGACGAGCGCAAGGCGGTCGTGCTCGTGTCGCTCGAGCTCGACGAGATCCTCTCCCTCGCCGACCGCATCCTCGTCATCTACGAGGGACGGCTGGTGGCGGAGTACGGGCCGGACGTCTCGGAAGAGGAGCTCGGGGTCGCGATGACGGGCGGGCGCGAGGAGGACGCCGCTTGAGCGAGCCTCCGAAGGAGCGCGTCGAGCCGCCGGCCCCGCCCGAGCCGGCCGCGGGTGAGACCCCGCTCGGGGCGCCGAGCGTCGCCGCGCGGTTCGCGCTGTACCAGCGCGCCGGTGGGATCGTCACGCCCTTGATCACGGCCGCGCTTGCGTTCGCCGTCGGCGGTCTGGTCGTGCTGGTGACGACCGGAAAGAACCCGCTCGGTACCTATCAGGCGATCTTCAGCGGCACCGGCCTGAAGTGGCTCTTCCCGTGGGTGACCGGCGCCGCGCGCGACCAGGCGGCGCTGAACCTCCAGCAGACCCTGCTGCTGACCGTCCCGCTCGTTCTGACCGGGCTGGCCGTGGCCTTCGCCTTCCGGTGCGGGCTGTTCAACATCGGTGGCCAGGGCCAGTACATCGTCGGGTCGATCGTGGCCGTCCAGGTCGGAATCTGGTTCGCGGACCTCTCGAGGCCGGTGCACATCCTGATCGCGATCGTGCTCGCCTCGATCGCGGGCGGCCTGTGGGCCGGAATCGCCGGTCTCCTGCGGGCGACCGTCGGCGCGCACGAGGTGATCACGACGATCATGCTGAACTGGATCGCGCTCTGGATCGGGAGCTACCTGGTCGGCTTCGGCGGGCCGTTGCAGAACCCAAAGGACACTTCGGTTCCCGCCACGGCGGAGATCGCCGAAGGCGCGAAGCTGCCGGTTTTCTGGGGCGACCCCGTGCTCCAGGGCCTCCACATCGGCTTCTTCGTCGCCATCGGAGCCCTCGCCGTTTTCTGGGTCATCCTCAACCGGACCACGCTCGGCTATGAGGTGCGCGCGGTCGGGTTCAACGCGGAGGCGGCGCGCTACGGCGGGATCGGCGTCGGGCGCAGCTACTTCACGGCGATGGCGATTTCCGGCGCGTTCGCCGGGCTCGCGGGGTCGCTCGACCTGCTCGGCTGGGAGTTCCATCTCGACCTCACCGTCGTCCAGGGCTCGCAGATCGGTTTCTTCGGGATAGCCGTCGCGCTGCTCGGGCGGAACTCGAGCATCGGCATCGCCTTGTCCGCGCTCCTCTTCGGCGCGCTCATCAACGGGACGTCGACCCGAACGCTGGACCCGGCCGTGTTCGAGCCCGAGCTCGCCGGGAACCTGACGCGGATCATCCAGGGCCTCGTCGTCCTGTTCGTGGGTGCCGACGTGCTGGTGCTCTATCTGTGGCAGGTGCGTCGCAAGCTGCGCCAGCGGGCGCTCCCGCGCGCGGCGGGAGAGGCGCCGACGTGAGCGCGGCGACCGAGACGGAGCGGCGGCCCGAGGCGCGCTGGGAGCGCTGGCTCACGCCTCGCACGCTGGGGTACGTCGGGATCGCGCTCGGTGTGCTGGCGTTCTGGTTGGCGCTGCCGCCCCTCACGGTGCGCTCGATCGTCCCGTCCATCCTCGTCGGCGCCGCGGCGATCGCCGCCGGAGCGTGGGCGATCCTGCGGCACGAGCGCAAGGCCGGCTGGGGCGCGGTCGCCGCGGGTCTGATCGGGATCGGCGGCGGCATCCTGGCCACGCGCTCGGGCGTCACGAATCTCGAGACCGTCGTGGTGTGGTCGGCGCTGCTCTCGGCAACGCTGCGCTCGGCGACACCCCTGACGTTCGCCGCGATCGGCGGGCTCTTCTCCGAGCGGAGTGGTGTCGTCAACATCGGTCTCGAGGGGATGATGCTGATGGGCGCGTTCTTCGCCATCTGGGGCGCGGACCGCACCGGCTCGTGGATCGGCGGCCTCCTGATCGCCATGGCCTCGGGCGGCGCTCTGGCCCTCATCTACGCCTTTTTCGCCATTCAGCTGCGCGCCGACCAGATCGTCGGAGGCACGGCGATCAACTTCCTGGCGCTCGGGCTCACCGGTTACCTCTACATCGACCTCTACGGCGTCGAGGGGACCCCCAACGACCTGCCGGGCATCCCGGACGTGCACATCGGCTGGCTCGACCGCATCCCGCCGCACGGCCTCGGCCATTTCCTGGAGGACTCGTTCGGGCAGATGAACCTCATGATCTGGCTGAGCCTCGCGCTGCTCGTGGTCACGTGGCTCCTGATGTTCAAGACTCCCCTGGGCTTGAGGATCCGGGCGGTCGGCGAGCACCCGCGAGCTGCCGACACGGTCGGGATCTCGGTCTACCGCGTTCGCTACGGAGCCGTCACGCTCTCGGGCATCCTGGCGGCGCTCGGGGGCGCCTATCTCTCGCTCGGATTCGTGCACTCGTTCAGCGAGAACATGACGGCTGGGCGCGGCTTCATCGCGCTCGCCGCGCTGATCTTCGGCGGCTGGCGCCCATTCGGAGCGTTCGGAGCGGCGCTGCTCTTCGGCTTCTCGAGCGCAATCGCCCGTCGGCTTCCGGACGCGTACGGATCGTCCGCCGGCACGCTGTTCGAAGCGCTGCCCTACGTCCTGACCCTCATCGCGGTCGCCGGGGTCATCGGCCGCTCGATCCCGCCGGCTGCGGTTGGCCGTCCCTACAAGAAGCAGTAGGAACGCGCGAGCCTGGGTATCGCTGCTGGCGGGGCTCGCCGCGGTCGCTGCGCTTCCAGCCTCGATCGCGATCTCCCAGGAGCTGCGGACCTGGAAGCTGCTGGCGGCGTTCGGGGCGATCCCGGTCGCTGCGGTGCTCGGCTTCGCCGCGATCGCTTTCGCGCGGGGGGCGCGACGGCGGATCGAGCTCACACTCGGACGTGCGCGGGGCGCCCGAGTGGCCGGCCTCGGACGTGCGCTTGGAGTGCTCGGGATCTACCTCGCCTGCACGGGCCTGCTCACGGTGGGGGTGTACGTCGCGCTGTCGAGGTTCGTGCAACGCTGAAAACCCGGAATTGGCTCTAGACTAGGACGCCGTGTTCGAGATCGGGATCAGCCTCCGCGAGGCCCGCCTGCGCCAGCACCTCGAGTTGCCCGAGGCCGAACAGGCGACCAAGATTCGTGGCAAGTACCTGCGCGCGCTCGAGGAGGAGCAGTTTGACGTGCTTCCTGCTCAGACGTATGTCAAGGGCTTCCTGCGGGCGTACGCGGACTTCCTCGGGCTCGACGGGCAGCTCTACGTCGACGAGTTCAACTCCCGCTACATCGGCGGGGAGGAGGAGACCCCGCTG
>JALZOQ010000464.1 GCA_030913835.1 Actinomycetota bacterium
ACGCCGAGGAGAGGGAGGCGTGACCCAGAGGTCGGCCTCCGCTGCGGTGGAGGTCACGGTCGATCCGATGAGTGCGTTCACCGCATTCACGGACGAGATCGACTCCTGGTGGGTGCGCGGCGCGATCAACTTCTTCGACGCCGGCCGGGCGGTGGAGATGCGGATCGAGCCGGGGGTGGGCGGCCGGGTGCTCGAGATCTACGACGGCGCGCGCGGCGACGTGCTCGAGCTCGGTCGGATCACGGTCTGGGAACCGGGCGCACAGCTCACATACCGCAGCCTCGTGGACGACACCGAGGTCGACGTGCGCTTCGAGGCGGTCGAAGGCGGCACCCGTGTGTCCGTGAACCAGACGGTGCTGCCCGGCGGCGAACGGGCCTTCCTGTTCTGGCCCAACGTCCTGCGCTGGCTGGGCTCCTGGTGCGAGGAGCGGGAACCCGCCCGCAGGGAGATCGCTCGTCTGAGCATCGCGCTCTACTACGCCGATCCGGCCGCGGCAGCGCGCTGGCTGGCACGGGTCTTCCAGCTCGGCTCGTGGTCAGGCATCCCCGCCGAGGGCGAGGATCCGGAGTGGATCGAGCTTCACCACGGCAACGTCGCCGTCCTGCTTTTCGGCCTAGACGACGGGCAGCGCCTCCCAGACGCGGCCATTACGCACATCCCCTGGGCGTACGTCGACGACCTCGACGCCCACTTCGCCCATGCGAAGGCCGCCGGAGCGAAGATCGTGTCCGAGATCGAGCAGCACGGCTACCGCGCCTACACGGCCGAGGATTTGGAAGGACGCCGCTGGACGTTCGCCCAGGCCCGCCCGACGATGGCCTGACGCGAGTCAGTCGCTTGCGCGCGCCCGCTTGAGGCCGTCGAGGATCAGGTCGAGCCCGAACTCGAACTCTCCCTCGTCCTCGTCCTCGTCGCTCGACGCCGCGACATGCTGTTCGGCGTGCTCCGCCAGATACGGGTAGCCGCCGGCTCGCATCTCGCCGACGAAGCGGGCTGCTAGGTCGGCAAAGTCCCCGCTGCCGAGGCTCTTCGCGGCCGCCGAATGACCGAGCTGCCACATGGTGAACCCCAGGATGTGGCTGTCCAAGGCGTGATACGCGTGATACGTCAGGTCCGCGGAGAACCCGGCTTCGCGCAGGCGTCGGAGCAGCCATTCGATGTACCGCAGTCGCGCCGAGTGCCCGGTCTGGGTGGAGCCTGGCGACATGACGAGGCTGCATGCCCAGGGATGGCGCAGGAATGCTTCGTGCGCCGAAATCGCGCACTTGCGAATGGTCACGTCCCACTCTTCTTCGGTCGAGGGCAGGTCGATCTCGCTGACGGCGAGGTCGACGATGCCGTCGAGGATCTCGCCCTTGTTCGCGACGTGGTTGTAGAGCGACATGGCCTCGACCCCGAGCTCCTGGGCGAGCCTGCGCATGCTCAGCGCCTCGATCCCGTCCGAGTCAGCGAGAGCCATCGCCGTGTTCAGCACGCGCTTCTTGCTCAGGGGAGTGCGTCGAGTCGCCCTCGTCGGCATGCGCTGAGCTTACACGGTAAGTCCTTGACAGGCTTACGCTGTAGGCATAGCTTACGCCGTACACTTACGACGTACGTTCTGGGAGAGTGTATGAATCGAATGAAAGCGGTCGTCCACGACAGGTACGGCTCGCCGGATGTTCTAGAGCTTCAGGAGATCGAGAAACCGGAGGTCGCCGACGACGCTGTGCTGGTGCGGGTCCATGCCGCATCGGTGAATCGGCTGGACTGGTACGGCGTCACGGGCACGCCGTACGTCGCACGTGTGATCGGCGGGCTGCTCAAGCCCAAGGAACAAGGACTGGGCGTCGACTTTGCCGGGACCGTGGAGGCGGTCGGGAAGGACGTCACGCACGTTCGTCCGGGTGACGAGGTCTACGGCGGTCGAACCGGAGCGTTCGCCGAGTACGTGTCCGTTCGCGACGCGGTCGTCCCGAAGCCGACCAACGTGTCGTTCGAGGAGGCGGCGGCCGTGCCCGTGGCTGCGCTCACCGCCTTGCAGGGTTTCCGCGACAAGGCGCAGCTTCAGCCGGGGCAGAGCGTCCTCGTCAACGGCGCGTCGGGCGGCGTGGGCACGTTCGCCGTCCAGATCGCGAAAGCGCTCGGAGCGGAGGTGACCGCGGTCTGCAGCACGAGGAACGTCGACCAGGCGCGCTCGCTCGGCGCCGACCACGTCATCGACTACACGCGCGAGGACTTCACGCGCAGCGGCCGGCGCTACGACGTGCTCTTCGACGTCGCCGGGAGCAGGTCGTGGGGAGCATGCAAGCGCGTGCTCGAGCCCCAGGGCATCCTCGTGAAAGCCGGAGCGCCCAAGGGCAACCGGGTGATCGCACCTCTTGGTCACATCGTCGCCACGCGTCTGGCGTCGATCCCGAGCAGCCAGAAGTGCGTCTTCTTCGTCGCGAAACTGAACCGGGCGGATCTCGGGGTCCTGCGAGAGCTGATCGAGGCCGGAAAGGTGGCGTCGGTCATCGACAGGCGTTACGAGCTGAGCGACATCGCCGACGCGCTCGCGTGCATGGGAGAAGGGCACGCCCGGGGGAAGATCGCGATCACGGTGCCGGGCGTATGATTCGCCCCGCGTAATCGCGCCGATCGCCAAAGGAGCAGAGATGCGCGCAGCAGTCATGTCCATCACGAAGGGCTTTGCGACCTATTCGGAGGGTATGACTCTTGCTGCGACGAAGGCTCGACTCTGGGATTCCGGCGCCTGTAGACGCCGGTAAGACACCGCACGTCGTCGCGGTCTTCCTGAGGTGGATCTGGTGGCGGGCCGTCCTCCACAACGGCTGGTGGCTGGTCACCAGCATCTACCTGGTCGTCGACGCAGACCTGTCGCCGTCGCAGCTCGTGCTCATCGGCGTGGGGCAGGCGATTGTCGCGCTCGTGTTCGAGGTCCCCGCCGGCGTTCTCGCCGACACGATCAGCCGGAAATGGTCGCTCGTGGTCTCTCACCTCCTGATGGGCACTGCGATGCTCGCCACGGGCCTCGTGACCGACTTCCCCTCGCTGGTCGCCACGCAGATGCTCTGGGGATTGTCCTGGACGTTCGCAAGCGGCGCCGATGTCGCGTGGATCACGGACGAGTTCGACGAGCCGGGGCGCATCTCGGTCGTGCTGATGCGGTCGGGGCGGGTGCAGCTCCTGGGCGCGGCGGCCGGCATCCTGGGCGTCGGAGCTCTCGCCGCGGTGACGCAGCGGAGCACGGCGATGGTGCTCGCCGGAGCGGCGATGTTGCTGCTCGGCCTGTACGTCGCGTTGCGCTTCCCGGAGCAGCGGTTCATTCCCGCTTCCACGCGGCGGGTCTCGGCCTCCTGGTCGATCCTCGTGCGCGGGTTCCGACTCGTGCGTCGCAGCCGCGCGATCCTGCTCATGTTCGCGGCCTGGTTCCTGGTCAACGGCGCCGCGATCGCGTCCGGCCGATTGCAGGCCCGGCGGCTCGTCGATCTTGGCCTCCCCTCCGACCCCGTCGTCTGGTTCACCGCCCTTGGCGTCCTCACCCTCCTCGTGGGCGCCGGGGCGTTGCGCGTCATGGAGCGCCACATCGAAGGGACGCGCACAGCCCTACGCGGCTACGCGATCGCTTGCACAGCCGGAGCCGTCGGGCTCATCGTCCTGGCCGGCGCGCCCGAAGGAGTGAGTGGTAGCGCGGCGGTGCTGCTCGTCGCGGGGATCGCGCTGCCGCTGACGCGCACCCTCGGCACGATCTGGCTGAACCGCCAGACGAGCTCCGACGTTCGAGCGACCGTGCACTCGTTGCTCGCCCAGGCCGAGTACACGGGGGAGATCGCGTGTGGGCTCGGGGTCGCCGCGGTCGCACGGTTCGCGGGCCTCTCCGCGGCGCTGCTGACCGGCGCAGCGCTGTTCGCGCTCGCGGTCTTCATCACCGCGAGCGTCAGAAGTCGATGAACAGGAGAAGTCGGTTCCGCGTAACGGTCCGGATCCCGTCCGCACACTGATACGTGCACCGATAGCGAACGTAGAGGACCAAGAAGAGCACGAAATGCGTGTCGATGAGCTCGCAATTGCCGAGCTTGTCATCGCACCAATCGAAGGGGATCTTCAGCTTGAAGCCCATGATCTCTCCCTTTGCTGCCGCCGTTTAGGGACGCGAGCTTACTCTTGTCAGACGCAAACGTCCAGCGCTAGCGATCCGGGTGCGCCGCGGAGTAGGCCCCCGCTTCGCACGCCCGCTC
>JALZOQ010000308.1 GCA_030913835.1 Actinomycetota bacterium
GGCAAGACGCGCCTCGCACTCCAGGTTGCGGCCGAGCTGGTCGGGACACTGAACGACGGGGTCTTCTGGGTCCCCCTCGTCGGCCTCTCCGATCCTGACCTCGTGACCTCGGAGGTCGCGAAGGCGATCGGCGCGCCCGACGACCTCGCAGGATTTCTCCGCGGTCGAGAGCTCCTCATCCTCCTCGACAATTTCGAGCATCTCCTCGACGCCGCCCCGGCCGTCAGCACGGCCCTCGGCGCCTCGAGTGGTCTCCGCGTCCTCGTCACGAGCCGGGCGCCGCTGCACGTATCGGGCGAGCGGGAGTACCGGTTGGAGCCCCTGCCTGCAAAGGACGCAGCTGCGCTCTTCGCCGAGCGCGCCCGTGCGATCGGGCGGGAGCTCATGCCCGACTCCACGGTCGAGGCGATTTGCCGGCGGCTCGACGGTCTCCCGCTCGCGGTCGAGCTCGCAGCGGCTCGAACGAACCTACTCGCCCCCGAGCGGCTTCTCGAGCGCCTCGACTTGGCCCTCCCGATCCTGACGGGTGGCGCGCGGGACGCGCACGAACACCAGCGAACGCTGCGCGCCACGATCGAGTGGAGCTACGACCTCCTCGACGATGCGAGCAAGCAGCTGTTCGCGCGGATCTCCGTCTTCGCGGGGAGCTTCCCGGTCGCGGCTGCCGAGGAGGTCTGCGATGCCGACCTCGACGGCCTCGCGGCGCTCATCGACGCGAGCCTGCTGAAGCCGATCGGCGACGACCGCTTTCTGATGCTGGAGACGATCCGCGAGTACGCGCTCGAGCGACTCGAGCGATTCCCACACGCCGAGGAGCTCCGCCGGCGACACGCGAGCTTCTTCTCGACTCTCGCGGAGCAGGCGTACGAGGGCCGGTTCGCTGCCGAGGCGGAATGGTCTGCTCGGCTCGAGCTCGACCACGACGACCTTCGCGCGGCGCTCGACTTCTCGGTCGCGAACGACCCGGATCGCGCCCTGGAGCTCGCGGGCGCACTCGAGTGGTTCTGGCTCTCTCACTGTCACCTCGCTGAGGGGCGCGGGCGATTGAAGGGTGCCCTCGCCGGCTCGACGGCGACCGGCCGTCATCGCGCCCGCGCGCTCACGGCGTCCGGCTCGCTCACGGCCCGGCTCGGAGACGCCGACACAGGGCGCGTCCAGCTCGACGAGGGAATTCGACTCTGGCGCGATCTCGGCGACCCGAACGAGCTCGCCTGCGCGCTCGACAGCCTCGGCTGGCTCCTCGTTTACGACGCAGGCGATGCCCCCGGAGCGCTCGAGGCGTTCGAGCAGAGCCTCGAGCTCCGTCGCGAGCTCGGGGACCGGCCCGGCGAGGTTCGCGCCCTCGTGGGCGTCTGCCAGGTGCTCGTCGCGCTGGGTGACACGGAGCGAGCCGAGTCGCTCTCACGCGATCTGCTGGGGATGGCCGACGGCGATCCGCGTACCGAGCACTTCGCGTTCCATTTCCTCGCCGATTGCGCGCTGCTCCGCGACGACTACGAGGAGGCCGAGATGCGCTACCGCGAGAGCCTGAAGGCTGCGCTCCCGCTCGGAGACGTGATCGAGACGAGCTTCGAGGTGCAGGGTGTGGCGATGTCCCTCGCCGGGCTCGACGACCCGCACCGGGCTCTCGTGCTGGCCGGGGCCGTCGAGGCGCTCCGGCAGTCGCTCGGCACGCAGATCTCAGTGGCCTTCTGGGACATGCTCCTCGAGCGTTACGTCGGGGGCGCACGCGAGCGACTGGGCGCGGACGCCGACGCCGCCTGGGCGGAAGGCTTTGCGCTGGCCTTCGACGACGCGGTCGAGCTCGCGTTGACGCCGCCGAACACCTAAAGCCACGCGGAGCCGCGTTCGCCGATGTGGGAGATGGTCGCCTTGTGATGCGCGATTTCGTCTCCGACGAATACGAGTCGCAGGCGAGCTGACCACGATCGTCGGCGCGCCCGTAGGGAGGTTGCCGCGGCTCGCCGCCGCGCTCCGGCGGTCGTGGTCGCCTTCGAGACCGACTCGTCCAACCGGGCCACGTAGGTCATGACGTAGGCTCACGACGACCGAGACCTTCGCGGGCTCCTTCGACGTGTCGCAGGTTCATAGCGTCCCCATCGCTCCGGCAAAAGAAAACCCCGCAAATGCGGGGGCCCAATAGCGGGGGCAGGATTTGAACCTGCGACCTCCGGGTTATGAGCCCGGCGAGCTACCTGACTGCTCCACCCCGCGTCGCTGGCTCCAGTATAGCGCGCCTCTGCGGCACTGGCCACAGGCGCCAGGCGGCCAGAAAGCCCACTCCCATGACCAGATCGCCGGCGATCGCGTCCACGACGAAATGGTTCCCCGTGACGATGATCGTGAGCGTCACCACGGCGGGATAGACCACGCCGAGGAGGCGGGTGACGAACCACCGCCCGTACAGCACCATCCCCACCCCGACTGCCAGCGCCCAGCCGGCATGGAGGCTCGGCACCGCCGCGACCGGGTTCGAGAACGAGCCCTCCATCGTCGGCGAGCCGATGTGAATGTTGGAGAACGTCGCGAGCGTGTCGGTCAGCCCGAGGCCGGCGACCCGCGGCGGCGCGGTCGGGAAGCTCCAGTGGATGAGGAGCGAGAGCGCGGTGGCGATCAGGAAGCCGTTGCGGAACGACCCGAAGCCTTCCCGCGAGCGGAAGTAGAGCCAGACGAAGAAGAGTCCGGTCAGGATGAAGTGCCCGCTCAGATAGAAGACGTTCAGCGCGCGGATCAGTTCCGGCACTTGCAGGAACGCGTTCTGCAGCGAGTCCTCCCACGCGAGGTGGAAGAGCTGCTCGAACCGGAAGATGCGATGCGCGTTCTCCATGGCCAGCGGCCAGTTGGGCTCGAAGATGTGCCGTCCCTGCTTGTACACCCAGAAGCCGGCCAGGACGATCGCGGTCTGGCGCAGGAGATCACTCCGCCAGAGGAGCAGGGGGAGGCGGCGCATCGCGGTCATCCTAGTCCGCACGACTAGCATCAAACAAAGGATGACCCGCGTCGCCGCCGTCGATCTCGGTACCAACTCCACGCGCCTGCTCGTCGCGGACGTGGCCGACGGCCGCGTGGACGAGCTCGCGCGCGAGACCCGGATCACCCGGCTCGGCGAGGGGGTCGACCGGCGACGGCGCCTCCTCCCCGTTCCGATCGCGCGCGTCCGGAACTGCCTCTCCGACTACCGCCGAAGCGCCGAGGCGCTCGGTGCCGAGCGCACACTGCTCGTCGCCACTAGCGCCGTCCGCGACGCCGAGAACGGCGAGGCGTTCCTCGGCGAGATCGAGTGGAGCTACGGGTTCGCCACGCGCCTGGTCTCCGGCGAGGAGGAGGCGGCGCTGACCTACCGCGGCGTCACGACGGGCCGGCGCGTCGAGCCTGGAACGATCGTCGTCGACCTCGGCGGTGGCTCGACCGAGCTCGTCGCGGAGGCGCTCCGGATCAGCCTGGACATCGGGTCGGTCCGCCTTACAGAGCGCTTCCTCAGCAGCGACCCTCCGACCGCAGGCGAGCTCGAGGACGCGGCCGGGGCAGTGCGGTCCCTGCTCGCCGAGCGCGTCCCCGACGGGGTTCGCGCGTCGACCCGGGCGGCCATCGGCGTCGCGGGGACCGTCACGACGCTCGCGGCGCTCGACCTCGGCCTCGTGGAGTACGACCC
>JALZOQ010000012.1 GCA_030913835.1 Actinomycetota bacterium
TCCCGGAGCTGGGCCCGGGCCGCCGGCGCGTCTCCCGCGCCGAGGTACCGGCGCGCTCGCTTGATCGCGGTCAGCGCGATCGTCTCCCGTGCCTCCCGCGCCAACGCGTCGCGCCGCTCCGGCGGGAAGATCTCTCGGTTCAGCTCCGCGACGCTCCGCAGATTGTCGACGTGCTCGCCGGTGCGAAGCGTGCCCCGCGAAAGGGAGCTCGAGCGGAGCCGGTAGAGCGCGAGCGGCTCGACGACGTGGTAGACGCGGGTGTGGCCCGCGACGCGCGTCCACATCTCCCAGTCTTCGGCGTCACCGGCGCGACGGTCGAAGCCGCCGAGGGTCTCGTAGACCGATCGCCGAACGACCATCGCGGGCGCCTGGACGCGCTGGCCGACGGCGATCCGGTCGAGCCAGTCGTCGATCACGCCGTCGTGCTCGGTTTCGAGCGCTGCGACCGTCAACCAGTTGCCGGCGTCGTCGATCGCGATGAAGCGGCAGAACGCCGCACCGACGGACGCGTCGGCGAACGCGTCTTCGAGCCGCGCGTAGAAGCCGTCGCGGACCGCGTCGTCGCCGTGCAGCACGTGCACGAGCTCGCCGCGGGAGCGCTGCAGGGCCGTGTTCAGGTTGCTCCAGTGGCCGAGGTTCCGCTCCTGGCGGTAGAACGCGATGCGGCCGGCGTAGCGCTTCACGACCGCCTCCGGATCTTTTTTTTATGAGTCGTCGACCACCTAGATCTTCATCCGCTCCGCGCCGGGATCCTGCGCCAGGACGCTCTCGAGCGTCGTCGCGAGATACTCGGCGCACTGGTAGGTCGGGATCATCACGGACCACGTCGGCCTCGGGTCTCCCGCGGGCACGGGCTCGATCCGCGGGCGGTCGGGGCCGTTCATGCTTCCCGCCTCGTCAGTCGACGAGCGAGGTCTGCGAGCAGGTTCGTGTCGCCGAAGCGAAGCGCGAGCGCGAAGCGAAGGCGTGAGTCCGTCCCGCGGACCTCGGCCCGACGCAAAAGGTGGAGCGGGGTGGCCGCGCAGTTTCGGCCGGTACGGATGGTGACGGCGGAGCTGAAGCCCGCGCGCCGGGCGGCGTCGGCGGCGGTCTCGCTCCACTTCCCGTACGGGTACGCGAATGCGTGCGGCGGGCTGCCGAGCCGCTCCGCGAGGTCGGCCCGCGAGCCCGCGACCTCGGCCTCGACCTGCTCCGGAGCCAGGTTCCTGAGGTTCGGGTGCGTACGAGTGTGCGCGCCGATCTCGAAGCCGAGCTCGCGCAGTTCCTCGACGTCGTCCCAGGCCACGAGCGCCCTCCCGTGCAGCTCGCCGTCTCCTTGCCAGGTGCGGTTCGGGCCGACGCGCTCGCTCACGACGAAGAACGTCGCGGGGAGGGCGAGCTCGTCGAGCACCGGGGCCGCGCGCGACCGAATCTCCGCGTACCCGTCGTCGAAGGTGATCACCACGGCGCCCGGGGGCGGGAGGCGGTGCGCCTGCCGTAGGGCGACGAGGTCGTCGAGCCGGAGGGCGCGACCCTGCTTCGCGACCTTTCGCATCTGCCGCTCGAACGCGCGCTGGGTCACCTTGAACCGCGTCGGCCGCTGCGTGTCCGCGGCGATCGCGTGATACAGGAGGATCGTCGTTCCCTGCGTCAGTCGCCGCCACGTCTGCCGATCGCGCAGCGCGCGGCGCACTCCACGCCAGTAGCTCGTCAGCTCGAGCATTCGGAGCATCCTGGCGCGCCGGCCGACGAACGGCGCGACGACTCGCGGGGGCAGCCGCAGCGCGAGGAGGAAGCGCCGCACCGCGACCTGGAGCGGGGTGCCGTGCTCGAACGCCCCCAGCGGGAGCCGCGCGAGCGCCGACGGGTCGGCGCGCCACGTCGCCACGTCCCGCGCGCCGGCGCGCTCGGCTGCGCTGAACGCGTTCACCCGCGCTCGACGCGCGAACGGACGTCGATTGCGTTCCGCTTTGGAGCCGGAGCCTCCACGTTCGGATTTTGGCGGAAGTTGCCGACGAAGCAAACGTCTGCGGGTCATGTGGCTGCCGCAACGCGGCGCACGATCTCGCCGAACGGCCTCGTGGCGTCGGCACGCGCTGCCTCGTTCGCGGCATGGCGCAGCCAGCAGGCGTGGAACGCGAGGTCCACGACGTCCCGGTCGAGGCCGAGCGCCGAGACTAGCCGCGCCTGCAGCTCCGCGACCTCCGCGGCGGGTGTGCCGTCCGCTGCGAACGTCGCCCCGAACGAACCTGCACGATCCGCGAATCCGTCCGCCGCTGCACGCGCATCGGCGACCGCGTAGAAGAAGTCGGTGAGCGGGAGCGCCGCGGCCTCCGCCGTGTCCCAGTCGACGACGCCGAGCCCATAGCCGACCAGGACGTTCGCGGTGGTTAGGTCGTGGTGAGCCGCCACGAGCGGAACCGTGCGGCCCGCGACGCGCTCGCAGAGGTCTCGCACGCGCTGCACGTAGGCGGCCGACAGGTCGAGCGTCGCGAGGGGCGCGAGCGCCGCCCGCTCCAGATCCGTTCGCGACAGCCGCCGGCGCGAAGCCGTCGCCGAGTTCCAGCGCTCGAGCCATCCGACGATGAGGTCGAGATATCGAGCGCCGCCGCCGCGCCGCAGCTCGGACGCTGCGGGCCTCCCGGGCACGACCGTCTCGACGAGGAGCGGCAAACCCGCGACCGCGCCGGTTCGGAGCGGCTCCGGCACCTGGGCGCCCGCGGCTCTTGCCGCCGGGCCAAGCTCGCGGAGTGTCTCGGCCTCGGCGGCGACAGGACCGAGCTTTGCGATCAGGCCGCCGCCGGAATGGACGAGGAGCGACGGTCTATCGCCGTAGGAGACGATCGGCGCTGCAGCCTCTATCCCGGCCTCGAGCCGGAGCCAGTCGAAGAGGGGACGCGCCCCGGGGCGGCGTGCGACGACGGCGGCGGGGGTCACGAACGTGAGCAGCGGAGCCGCGCCGACCCGCACGCCGACATGAGCCGCGCGGCCTCTCCAGCCCACGCCCGGCACGAGAGTGTCGAGCGCGTGGCGCACGCTCTCGAGCGGGACGAGGA